>NZ_JBIVMX010000082.1:17057-20227 GCF_044753305.1 Pseudomonas sp. NPDC088429
GTGAAACAGGCAATTTATTCCAGCCGTACGGCTGACAAGTTCGTCGTACGTCTGCCAGACGGAATGCGTGAACGCATTGCCGAGGTGGCTCGCAATCATCATCGCAGCATGAACTCCGAAATCATCGCGCGCCTTGAACAGAGCCTTATTCAAGAAGGTGCACTGGGCGAAGAATTAAGCATGCGCCTCGATAGCCCTGAGCTGTCGCTTCACGAACGTGAGTTGCTGCAACGCTTCCGCCAGCTGTCGCACCGTCAACAGAACGCATTGGTGTCGTTGATCGCCCACGACGCCGAGATGGCCGCAGACGCGTCCTGAGCTACACCGAATATCTCAAGCCAGCATGATTGCTGGCTTTTTTTGCCTTCGTTTTGGCTGATCAAACACCGTACCTGTGGCGAGGGGATTTATCCCCGCTGGAGTGCGCAGCAGTCCCAATATTTTTTGGGGCCGCTGCGCAGCCCAACGGGGATAAATCCCCTCGCCACAATTGTTTTGTATTGCCAGTCAGGCACAAAAAAGCCCGCCAATTTGGCGGGCTCTTTGTTTGCAGCGGCTCAGAGCAGGAAGATTGTCGCCAACCCGAGGAAGATGAAGAAGCCACCGCTGTCGGTCATCGCGGTGATCATCACGCTGGCGCCCATGGCCGGGTCGCGGCCCATTTTGGCCAGCGTCATCGGGATCAGTACGCCCATCAGCGCTGCCAGCAGCAGGTTGAGCGTCATCGCCGCCGTCATCACCACACCCAATGACCAACTGCCGTAGAGCAGATAAGCGACCACACCGATCACCCCGCCCCAGACCAGGCCGTTGATCAAACCGACCGCCAGTTCCTTGCGCATCAGACGCGAGGTATTGCCGGTGCTGACCTGATCGAGCGCCATGGCGCGAACGATCATGGTGATCGTCTGGTTACCGGAGTTGCCACCAATACCCGCCACGATCGGCATCAACGCCGCCAGCGCTACCAGCTTCTCGATCGAGCCTTCAAACAGACCAATCACACGGGACGCAACAAACGCGGTGATCAGGTTGACTGCCAGCCACGCCCAACGGTTACGCAGCGATTTCCACACGGAGGCGAAGATGTCTTCCTCTTCACGCAGACCCGCCATGTTGAGGACTTCGTTTTCGCTCTCTTCACGAATCAGGTCGACCATTTCGTCGATGGTCAGACGGCCGATCAGCTTGCCGTTCTTGTCGACCACCGGGGCCGAGATCAAGTCATAACGCTCGAACGCCTGAGCGGCATCGTAGGCGTCTTCGTCCGGATGGAAACTCACCGGGTCGCTGGCCATCACCTCGGCCACTTGTTTGTCCGGATCGTTGACCAGCAAACGTTTGATCGGCAGCACGCCCTTGAGCACGCCGTCGTAATCGACCACAAACAGTTTGTCGGTATGGCCCGGCAGCTCTTTGAGACGGCGCAGGTAACGCAGCACCACTTCGAGGCTGACATCCTCACGGATCGTCACCATCTCGAAGTCCATCAGCGCACCGACCTGCTCCTCGTCATAAGACAGGGCCGAACGCACGCGCTCACGCTGCTGGTTATCGAGGCTCTCCATCAGTCCATGGACGACGTCTCGCGGCAGCTCGGAAGCCAGGTCAGCAAGTTCGTCGGCGTCCATATCCTTGGCCGCAGCCAGGAGCTCGTGATCGTCCATGTCGGCGATCAGCGTTTCACGGACGGAATCGGATACTTCGAGAAGAATGTCGCCGTCGCGATCAGCCTTGACCAGTTGCCAGAGCGTCAGACGATCGTCCAGCGGCAAGGCTTCAAGAATGTAGGCAACGTCGGCGGAGTGCAGATCATCGAGTTTGCGTTGCAACTCGACCAGATTCTGCCGGTGAACCAGGTTTTCCACCCGGTCGTTGTGCGCGCCTTCCTGGCGATGAGTCAGGTCTTCGACGACTCGTTGGCGCTGCAAAAGCTCGACCACCTGGGCCAGGCGATCCTGCAGGCTTTCCTGTGTTTTCTTTACTTCGATTTCGGACATAGGCGAACTCCACTCCCAGCAGCGGGGCACGCCGGAAGAATCAATCAGTCAATTCATGATTGGTGAAACGGGTTACTGAACAACTACTGGGTAAGTCCATGGAGGTTTTCCATAAGCCCCGGCGGGGCTGACGGGCGCAATGATACACGCCTGACGGTTTAATACGTTAAAAAATCACGGCTGAAACAAGCGCTTGCGAGACAAACCTGAGCGCCATCCTGATCCATGCAAATGCGACGACTCATCTTGAAAAGAAAACACACCGGCAGCGCAAAATGTAGCGGCTACCCTTGAGCGTAGATCGTCATGGAGGACGTCGAATGCCACTCAAATCATCTTTTTTCGTACTGACTTATTTGCTCTGCCTACCGCACGCCGGGGCCACCACCACCCTGCATCGCTGCGAAGCACCTGACGGCAGCATCACCTTCACCACGATGAGTTGCGCGCACGGTGAACACCTCTCCGTGCAGGAAGTGCACCCCTACTCGCCCGGATCTGTCGTGGCGGTGATGCCTGAAGCCAATCACGAAGAAACATCCGGTATGAATACCAGAGGCCGAGCACCGGGCATTGTCGGCGGCGCGGAACACATCTGCGGCAACGTGATCGACGCGAGACAACGCCGCCAGGCGATCATCAATCGACGCGTTATCACAGGGATGAGCGCGCAAGATGTCGAAAGCGCTTTAGGCAAGCCAGACAAGATCAACATTCGGACATCAACGACAACGTATCGTTACGACCTCAAGCGAGGCCGAACGGCACAAATCGATTTTGATCAACGGGGATGCGTGAAGGAAAAAGCCAAATCCCGGACAGCAAAAAGCCCGCGATAAACGCGGGCTTTTCGGTATATGGTGCACTCGACAGGATTCGAACCTGTGACCGCTCGGTTCGTAGCCGAGTACTCTATCCAGCTGAGCTACGAGTGCATTTGTGTTTTTAGACCAGATCACATCTGGTTGAAGCCAAGTCATTTACATTGCTGCAACTAACTCTTAAATGGTGCACTCGACAGGATTCGAACCTGTGACCGCTCGGTTCGTAGCCGAGTACTCTATCCAGCTGAGCTACGAGTGCATTTGTTGCGCCGCATTATAGCCCGTCTAATCTCTATTCCAACCACTTTTTCTATTAATTTATATCGTAAGAGCTTCGTGGAGGGAA
>NZ_JBIVMX010000083.1:0-20126 GCF_044753305.1 Pseudomonas sp. NPDC088429
ACGCGCTTCCTATATCGTGTCCTTCTCGTTGCTCCGCGCCGTGGATCTTCTCCAGTATGAGTAGTAGTTTGGTAATATATGGATCCTCTCCATCGACACCCTGCAAGCCTGGGTGATGCGTCTGGTGCGTCTGGTGATGAAGCTGACCCCGTACGGCGTGCTGGCGCTGATGACCAAAGTGGTCGCCGGTTCCAACCTGCAGGACATCATCAAGCTCGGCAGTTTTGTCGTGGTGTCGTACCTCGGTCTCGGCCTGATGTTCGTCGTACACGGTTTGCTGGTGTCGGCGGCCGGGATCAACCCGCTGCGTTTCTTCCGCAAGATCTGGCCAGTGCTGACGTTCGCGTTTACCAGCCGTTCGAGCGCGGCGAGCATTCCACTGAGCATTGAAGCGCAGACGCGTCGTCTGGGAATTCCGCAGTCGGTGGCGAGTTTTGCCGCATCGTTCGGTGCGACGATTGGCCAGAACGGTTGCGCGGGGCTGTACCCGGCGATGTTGGCGGTGATGGTTGCGCCGACTGTGGGCATCAACCCGCTGGATCCGCTGTGGATCGCGACGTTGGTGGCGATTGTGACGCTGAGCTCAGCCGGTGTGGCCGGTGTCGGTGGCGGCGCGACGTTCGCGGCGCTGATCGTGCTGCCGGCGATGGGTTTGCCGGTGTCACTGGTGGCGTTGCTGATTTCGGTTGAACCACTGATTGATATGGGGCGTACGGCGTTGAACGTGAGTGGCTCGATCACGGCGGGTGCGATTACCAGTCAGGTGATGCAACAGACTGATAAAGAGTTGCTGGATGCCGATGAGCATGCAGAGTTGGCGCAGGCCTGATGTAAAGCAAGATCAAAGGATCGCAGCCTTCGGCAGCTCCTACAGGGGGAACACGGACACCGTGTAGGAGCTGCCGCAGGCTGCGATCTTTTAAGCCTTCTCCCAGACTTCGAAGTTGTACGCGGGTTTATCGCCCTCAGCTGGATTCGGCACGTTCGACACCAGTTTCCAGTCGTTCAAATCAAACTCCGGAAACCACGCATCCCCTTCCGGGCTCAACGCCACGCGCGTCAGATACAGACGATCCGCCTGCGCCAGCCCTTGCGCGTACAACTGCGCGCCACCAATCAGCATCAGCTCATCAACGCCCTGCTCTTTCGCCCATTCTTCGGCGCGAACCACCGCTGCTTCCAGCGACGGATACACCTCGGCACCTTCCAGCACCAGATCGGCCTGACGGCTGACTACGATGTTCAAGCGCCCCGGCAACGGTCGGCCGAGCGAATCCCAGGTCTTGCGACCCATGATGATCGGCTTGCCCAAGGTCGTGGCCTTGAAGTATTTGAAGTCACCCGGCAGGTGCCAGGGCATGCTGTTGTCGACGCCGATCACGCGGTTTTCACCGAGGGCTGCGATCAGGCTGAGGGGGAGTGATTTAGTCATGCCGGCGAGGATACCAGAGCCGCGCTTACCCCGATAAGCGCCACAGCGGTTATGCTCAGCGCTGGATTAAGCGACGGGATGCCGCGTGACTGAACTGACTCCACTGCAAAACCTCTGGCTCACCGAGACCGTGCGCCTGCGCGAAGAACACGCCGGCCCGCTGGAAGATCTGGAAGCCAATCGACTGGCGCGCGCGGCCGGCGGCGATCTGCCGAGCCGCATTCAACGCCGGGCGTTATGGCTGGCCGAACGTGACGGGCTGACGGCCGCACTCAAACACTGGCTGCAAGGCGCGCGTCTGGCGCTGATGTTGCTGATGATCTTCGCGGTATTGAGCGGCGCCGGTCTGGCCTTCGCCGCACTCGGCCAGACGCCGGTCAATGTGTTCTGGGCCTTGGGCAGTCTGCTCGGGCTGAACCTGATTCTGCTGCTGAGCTGGTTGCTGGGCTTGATCTTTGCCGGCGAACACGGCGCCACGCTCGGACGATTGTGGCTGTGGCTCAGCGAAAAACTGGCCCGCGACGCCAAAGCCGCGCAACTGGCGCCCGCCCTGCTGCTGATGCTGCAACGCAAGAAACTCAATCGCTGGGCGCTCGGTACGCTGGTCAACGGTTTGTGGTTGCTGGCGATGCTCAGCGCGCTGATTCTGCTGCTGACGCTGATGGCGACCCGGCGCTACGGCTTCGTCTGGGAAACCACGATTCTCAGCGCCGACACCTTTATCCATGTCACCCACGCGCTCGGTTATCTACCGTCGCTGCTCGGTTTCAACGTGCCGACGGTGGAGATGATCCGCGCCAGCGGCGATGGTGCGCTCGACATCGAAAGCGCTCGCCAGGCCTGGGCGACCTGGCTGGTCGGCGTGTTGGTGGTGTACGGCGTGCTGCCGCGTCTGCTGCTGACGTTGCTGTGTTTCTGGCGCTGGAACAGCGGCAAAACCGCGCTGCGTCTGGACTTGAACCTGCCCGGCTACGCGCAATTGCGCGAACGCTTGATGCCGACCAGCGAACGCCTCGGCGTCAACGATCCGGAGCCTGCGCAACTACACCGCGTTGAAAGCAGCCTCGGCGAACTCGCCAGCGAAGGTGCGTTGCTGGTCGCCATCGAACTCGACGAACAACGCCCATGGCCGCCCGCGCTGCCGAAAAATGTCAGCCATGCTGGCATCCTCGACAGCCGCGAATCACGCCATAAACTTCTCGAACAACTCAGTCGCTTCCCGCCGGCACGTCTGGCGATTGCCTGCGACCCACGGCGCTCACCGGATCGCGGCAGCCTCGCCTTGATCGCCGAACTGGCGCGCAACGCCGGAGAAACCCGCGTCTGGCTGCTGCAAGCGCCGCCCGGCGAAGCGCTGGACGCCGAACGCCTCGGCGACTGGCACATCGCGCTGCAACAGCTTGATCTGCAGTTTGCCGATTGCGCGCCGTTGAACTGGCTGGAGACGGGTCATGACTGATGCCTGGAAAGTGCCGCTGAAACTCGCCGTGGTCGGCCACACCAACGTCGGCAAGACCTCACTGTTGCGCACGCTGACCCGCGATGTCGGCTTCGGCGAAGTCTCCCATCGCCCGAGCACCACGCGGCATGTCGAAGGCGCGCGGTTGTCGGTGGACGGCGAGCCATTGCTCGACCTCTATGACACGCCGGGGCTGGAAGATGCCATCGCGCTGCTGGATTTTCTCGAACGTCTGGAACGCCCCGGCGAACGCCTCGATGGCCCGGCGCGACTGGCGCGGTTTCTTGACGGCAGCGAGGCGCGCCAGCGTTTCGAGCAGGAGGCGAAAGTGCTGCGGCAACTGCTCGCCTCCGACGCCGGTTTGTATGTGATCGACGCGCGCGAGCCGGTGCTGGCCAAGTACCGCGATGAACTGGAAGTGCTCGCCAGTTGCGGCAAACCGCTGCTGCCGGTGCTGAATTTTGTCAGCAGCGCCAACCATCGCGAGCCGGATTGGCGCGAGGCGCTGGCGCGGCTGGGGCTGCATGCGTTGGTGCGTTTCGACAGTGTGGCGCCGCCTGAAGATGGCGAGCGGCGGCTGTATGAAAGTCTGGCGCTGCTGCTGGAAAATGCTCGTCCACAACTGGAACGGTTGATTGCTGATCAACAGGCTCAGCGCCTGGCGCGTCAGCAAAGTGCGGCGCGTTTGATTGCTGAATTGTTGATCGATTGCGCTGCTTGTCGGCGCAGTGTGGTCAGCGAAGCGGAGCAGGAACAGCAAGCCATCAGCGAACTGCGCAAGGCTGTGCGTCAGCGTGAGCAGAAGTGCGTTGAGGCGCTGCTCAAGCTGTATGCGTTTCGTCCGCAGGATGCGGCGGCGAGTGATTTGCCGTTGCTCGATGGGCGCTGGGGTGATGACCTGTTCAACCCGGAAACCTTGAAGCAACTCGGGGTGCGCGTGGGCGGCGGGATTGCTGCCGGTGCAGCGGCGGGGGCTGGTGTGGATTTGCTGGTTGGCGGGATTACCCTTGGCGCAGCGGCGTTGGCGGGGGCGATTGCCGGGGGTGCGCTGCAGACGGCGCGCAGTTATGGCAGTCGCTTGCTCGGCAAGATCAAAGGGCAGCGTGAGTTGACGGTGGATGACGGGGTGTTACGGCTGTTAGCGTTGCGCCAGCGGCAGTTGGTGTTGGCGCTGGATCAGCGTGGGCATGCGGCGATGGATGCGGTTCAGGTGGCTACTCCGCAGGATAAAACCTGGCGTGAGGGCAAGTTGCCGGAAGCGCTGAGCAAGGCGCGGGCGCATCCGCAGTGGTCGTCGCTCAATTCGCAGGCGAAGTTGAATCAGGCCGAGCGGCAGGAGCAGATCGAGTCTTTAGCCAAAGAGTTGTAGCGGCTGATCTGGCGCTATCGCGAGCAGGCTCACTCCTACAGTGGATCGCGTTCACCTTGTAGGAGTGAGCCTGCTCGCGAATGCAGCACCTCGGTTCAAGCGATTACGCAGCCAGCAGCCGCGCCGCTTTCTCTTTCAGCACACCCAGATCCATCACCGGCACCGCCCTCTCCTTGGCCAGCTCATCCCACTGCCGCATCCGCAGGCTGACCGCACACAACGGATCCCGCTCAAACACCTCCGCCTCCGCCTCGGTCATCACCCCACCCTGATACTCCAGCGTCCGCCGGCTCGCTTCACTCAGCCGCTCAAAATACCCAGGCTCCCGCAATGTCAGATACCGCTTGGCCTGCACGTGATATTCCACCAGCCGCGCCATGCGCTCGCTGAAACCGGCCTCGCGCAAATAATCCGCACCAAGCCGTTCATGGCTGACCACGCCATAGCCGCCCATGTTCTCCGCGCCTTCGCCACACAAATGGCCGATGTCATGGAAGAACGCCGCCAGCACCACTTCATCATCAAAACCCTCGGCGATCGCCAGTTCAGCGGCCTGGGACATGTGCTCGATCTGCGACACCGGCTCGCCGATGTAATCGCTGGAGCCAAAACGCTCATACAGCGCGAATACCTTGGCGACGGTTTGCTCGTGACCTGTCATCAAATTTCCTCCAACAACTGTGCAACGTTGCGTTCGGCCATCGCCGGGCCGACGCTCATGCCGACGCCGGTGTGCATCAGCGCCACACTCAACCCCGGTGCCGGGCGCAGCAACGAAAACGGCCCCGGTCCCCGAGAACCATAGACGCCCTGCCAGCGCTCGACCACTTGCACCTTGCAGCCCAGCGTCTGCTCGGCCAGCTCGATCATCCAGTTGTCCACTTGCTCGGCGTTGAACGGTGAAGCGTCGCTACCGTAATGGTGCGAGTCGCCGATGATCAGTTCCCCATAGGGCGTCGGGCTGATCAGCAGGTGGATGCCGTTGTCGTGCAGGTGCGGTTGTTCGCGGAGGATTTGCGCCTGCACCGCCGCCGCTTCCGGCAGATCGGCGAAGGCGCCGTAGTGCACGCAGCTCAGGCCGGTGAGCAAGGCATGTTGCAGATTGAGATCGATCTGCGGTTTGGCGCGGAGCATTTGCAGACGGCAGATTTGCGGGTCGAGGGCGGCGATTGGCTCGGCCAGCAACGTCTGATAATCATGACCGGAGCAGACGATGATCTGCTTGGCGGTAAAGCTGCCGGCGGTGCTGTGCAGGTGACCGGGTTCAACGTCGCGCACCAGCGTCGAGAAGTGGAACTCGACACAGAGGTCACGGCGCAGGTAGTCGATCAGCGCCGGGATCGCTTCGCGTGAGTACAGCTGTTGATCGTCGATGCCGTGGAGGGCGGCGCGGTGATGGCTGAACTGGCCGTTGTAGAGATCGCGCAGGGCGGCGCCGCGCAGCAGGTCGACGTTGTAGCCGTGTTCAATCGCGCGAGTGGCGCAGAAGGTTTCGAGCAGGTGTTCTTCGACTTCGGTTCTGGCGAATAGATACGAGCCGTTGCGCTTGATTTGCAGCCCGGCGAGTTGCGCCCAGTCGCCCCAGATCTCGCGGCTGGCCTTGGCCAGTTCAAGCATCGGGCCGGGGGGCTGGCCGGTGACCAGGGCCTGGCCGAAGTTGCGCACCGAAGCGCCGAGGGGTGTGGCGGTGCGTTCGAAAACGGCGACTTTGAGGCCGCGTTTGGCGGCGGCGTAGGCGTGGGACAGGCCCAGAATGCCGGCGCCAACGATGAGCAGGTCTTTGTGGTGTTTCATGAGGCTACCTCGATGATCGTTCCCACGCTCCGCGTGGGAATGCAGCCAAGGACGCTCTGCGTCCATAGTGACGCGGAGCGTCACGGGATTCATTCCCACGCGGAGCGTGGGAACGATCAGTGTGGGAGCGAGCTTGCTCGCGAAGGGGCCCTGTCAGTCGATAAAGATCTTACTTGGCAGCCACTTTCTCGGACTTGCCGTCATAACGCTTGCGCCACTCAGTCAGGATCTCGTCGCGATTCTTCGAGGCCCAGGCAAAGTCGTTCTTGATCAGACGCTGCTCATAATCCGCCGGCAATTCGGTCTGCGGCTTGGCGATCCCCGGCTGTGCAAGAACAGCGAAGTTCTCTTTGTACAGATCCATCGCCTCAGCACTCGCCGAGAAGTCCGCCAGTTTCTTCGCCGCTTCTTCATGCGGCGTGCCTTTGATCACCGCAGTCGCTTCGATCTCCCAGCCCAGACCTTCCTTCGGCAGAATAATGTCCAGCGGCGCGCCCTGACGCTTGAGCTGTACCGCCGGGTATTCAAAGGAAATACCAATCGGAAACTCGCCCGCCGCCGCCAGTTTGCAAGGCTTGGAACCGGAGTGAACATACTGGCCAATGTTCTGATGCAGGCCATCCATGTAGGCCCAGCCCTGCTTCTCGCCGAAGGTTTGCAGCCAAGCGCTGACGTCGAGGAAACCGGTGCCGGACGACGCCGGGTTCGGCATAACAATCTTGCCCTTGTACTCAGGCTTGGTCAGATCCTGCCAGCTCACTGGCTTGGTCAAACCCTGCTTCTCGGCTTCGACAGTGTTGAAGCAGATGGTCGCGGCCCAGACGTCCATGCCGACCCAGGCTGGCGGGTTGGCGGCGTCGCGGTAGTTCGCGCCGATCTTGCCGAGATCCTTCGGCGCGTAGCTTTGCAGCATGCCTTGCTGATCGAGGATCGCCAGGCTCGAAGCCGCCAGGCCCCACACCGCGTCAGCCTGCGGGCGAGCCTTTTCGGCGAGCAGTTTGGCGGTGATGATCCCGGTGGAATCGCGCACCCATTTGATCTCGACGTCCGGGTTGGCTTTTTCGAAGGCTTCTTTGTAGGACTTCAGTTGCTCGGCTTCGAGGGCGGTGTACACCGTCAACTCGGTTTTTGCCGCGAAGGCATTCAGGCTGAAAGTAGCGAGCACAGCAGCGGCCAGGGCCAAAGGCTTGAACATGATCGGTATCCTGTCTTTTGAGTTGAGGGTGTGAATCAGTGACCGGGCGCGGTTTGCCGCCAGGCTTGAGAACGGCGCAGCAAGCCGCGCGAAGCCCACGCCAGCAGCAAGGACACGCCCGCCGAGGTGAACAGAATCAGGGTCGACATCGCCGCCGCGCCGCCGACGTTGCCGGCGTCATCCATGTTCAGCACTGCGACCGCCGCGAGGATGGTGTCGGGGCTGTAGAGGAAGATCGCGGCAGAAACCGTGGTCATCGCCGAGACGAACAGGTAGCGCACAATGTCCAGCAGCGCCGGCAGGCAGATCGGCACGGTGACGCGCAGGTAATGCCGATACAGCGGCGCCTTCAGCGACAACGCAGCGGCTTCAAATTCGGCGTCGAGTTGACGCAGTGCGGTGGTCGCGGTCATTTGGGCGGTGGTCAGGTAGTGCGCAATGGTGCAGACGATCAGCAGCGTCATCGTCCCGTACAGCACATGCAGCGGGTTACCCGTGAGGTTGAAGAAGAAGACGTAACCCAGACCGAGCACCAGCCCCGGCACCGCCATCGGCACAAAACTGAGCATGCGCAACGCCAGGTTGAGGCCGCGCTGGTCGCGGGTTTTCTCCATCAGGTAAGCGCCGGTGAAGATCAGCACGCTGCCAATCAACGCCGTGCCCAGCGCCATCTTCAAACTGTTGCTGTAGGCCAGCCAGCCACCGCCAGCGGTTTCGTTGAACTGGTAATGATTGAGCGACAGCGACAGGTTGTACGGCCAAAACTTCACCAGCGACGAAAACACCGCCATACCGAACACCAGAATCAACGTCGCGCTGATCAGCAGAACAATCGCCAGATAGCAGCCATCGCGCAGTTTCGACGATGCCGGTTTGAACACTTGAGCGCGACCGCTCATGGAGTCGCCATGACGCCGACGCAGCCAGGCATCGACGCCGAAGCTGAACAGCGCCGGCAGCAACAACACCATGCCGATCAACGCGCCGCGACCGAATTGTTGCTGGCCAACCACGGCTTTGTAGGCTTCCAGCGCCAGCACTTGATAGTCGCCACCGACCACCACTGGCACGCCGAAATCGGTGATGGTCAGGGTGAACACCAGACAGAACGCGGCGAACACAGCCTGGCGAGTTGCCGGCCAAGTGATGCTGCGAAAGGCTTTGGCCGGACTGGCGCCCATGCTCGACGCGGCATCGAACAGCCGCGCATCGGCCAGCGACAATGCCGAGAGCAGAATCATCAGCGCATGCGGGAAGGTGTAAATCACCTCGCCCAGCACAATCCCCCAAAACCCGTAGATGTTGTCCGAGAGCAGTCCGCGCAACATGCCCTGGTTGCCGAACAGATAAACCAGTGCAATCCCCGGCAGCATCGACGGCGCCATCAGCGGCAGCAAGGAAATCCCGCGCCAGATGCCCTTCGCCGGAATCATTGTGCGTTGCAACGCGTAGGCAAACAGGTAAGCCAGCGGTACGACGATGGCCGCAACGCTGAGGGACACTTTCAGGCTGTTGCCGAGCAGCCAGTGGAAATTCTCACTAGTGACCATCTCCTTCGCCGCGATCCAGCCACCGCCCTGCCCGGCCTCATTACTAAAGCCACGCCAGAAGATCGCCAGCAACGGCAGCAACACCGCGACGCCGAGCAACACCAGCAAAAGGACTTTGCCGCCGACGACAAAAATGCGGTCGCCGATCTCGGCTTTCGAGGACTGTCGCACCTGCTTGTGCGGTAGCGGCAGCGCGAGGTTGCTGTTCATCAGGCAAACACCTGCAGGCTGCGCGGCGGCAAGGCGACCATGATTTGCTGGGCGCCGAGGCGCGGCATGGCTTCCGGGGCGAGTTCGGCGAGCAAGGCGTGGCCAGGCAATTGATCGAGTTCGAAGCTCATGCGGCAGCGGTTGCCGAGGAAGGTGATTTCGCGGACTTTGGCCGGGAACAGGTTTTCTTCGTGCACCGGCGGGTTGACGTTGATCGCCTCCGGGCGGCAGAACAAACGACCCGAAGCACGCTGAACGCTACCATCGCTGAGGCGCAGGTTCATCCCGCCGACCTGCGCGTGGCTGTCGCTGCTGCGCTGGAACGGCAGCCAGTTGCCCTGGCCGACAAACTCAGCCACGAACGGCGTGGCCGGGCGGTTGTAGATTTCCTGCGGGGTGGCGTACTGCTCGACGCGGCCGTTGTTCATCACCGCGATGCGGTCGGCCATGAGCATGGCTTCGTCCTGATTGTGCGTGACCATCAGGGTGGTGATGCCGAGGTTGCGTTGCAGTTGGCGCAGCTCGGTGCACAGATGCTCGCGGACGCGGGCGTCGAGGGCGGACATCGGTTCATCGAGCAACAGCAGCGAAGGTGCCGGCGCCAAAGCGCGGGCTAGCGCGACACGCTGCTGCTGGCCGCCGGACAATTGGCCGGGGTATTTTTTCTCGCTACCGAGAAGGCCGACCAGTTCCAGCATCTGGCCGACGCGACGACGCACTTCGTCGCGACCGCTGCCGGCGAGGCCGTAGGCAATGTTCGCTTCGACGGTCAGATTGGGGAACAGCGCGTAGGACTGGAACAGAATCCCGTAATCACGGGCCTGCGGGGCGAGGTGCGAGACGTCGCGGTCACCGAGGTACAGCTCGCCGCTGTCCTGTTTCTCGAGACCGGCGATGCAGCGCAGCAACGTGGTTTTGCCGCAGCCCGACGGGCCGAGCAGGCACACCAGTTCACCGGCGGCGACGTCGAGGGAGACATTATCCAGTGCGGTGAACGCGCCGAAGCGTTTCTGCACGCCGCGCACTTTCATCGGCGCACCGGGGTTGGTCAGGGCAGTTGCGATGGCAGGATTCATGGACAGACCTCATCAAGCAGATGGGGCCAATCCTAGAGTTGTAATGCGTCCGTCATGTGGCAACGAGGCAAAAACCGCCGATAGTGGTATTCAGGGATTTTGGTTCAGAAGAGATCGTTCCCACGCTCCGCGTGGGAATGCCTCATCGGACGCTCCGCGTTCGGCTCTTGGGACGCAGAGCGTCCCGGGCTGCATTCCCACGCGGAGCGTGGGAACGATCATTATCATCTGCTAGGCCGGGGACATTTCTTGGGCCAGGCCTAGGAACGCCGCGGGCAACCGCGCGCCCTTGCGCTCTTTCAGGCAATAAAGGTACTCAGGAATCTGCGGCGCATTCTCGATCGTCAGCACGCGCAACTGCGGATCATGCGGCACTTCCTGCCGGGCAATGATGCTGATGCCGATATTGCGCAACACCGCCTCCCGAATCGACTCACGGCTGCCAATCTCCAGCAACGGCCCGAAACTCACGCCGGCACTCGCCAGCAATTCTTCGGTCAACCGCCGCGTGGTCGAACCCGACTCGCGCATCAACAACGTATGCCCGGCCAACGCGCTCAACGCCACATGCTCCTGCACAGCCAGCGGATGATTGCGATGCACCGCCAGCACCAGCGGATCAGTACCGAGCACCCGACGAATCAACCGCGCGTCATCCAGCAACTGCGATGACGCGGCGATGTCCACCCGATAATCCTCCAGCGCTTCGAGCACCTGCTGCGAGTTGCCGATTTCTACCGACACCTCAACCTGCGGTAATCGCTCGCGAAAGGTCTTCACCAGATCAAGAATGTAATACGGCGCAGTAGCGGCGATGCGCAAAGTGCCCTGCACCTGACCGCTGTTACGCAGGAAAAACTCGATATCGGCTTCCTGCTGCAACAGCGTCTTGACCATCGGCAGCAACCGCGCGCCTTCATCACTGACGCTCAGGCGCCGGCCGCCACGGTAGAACAGTTCCACCGAATACTGACTTTCCAGATTGCGGATCTGCGTGGTCACGGTCGGTTGGCTGAGGCCAAGTTTTTTCGCCGCCAGCGTGATGCTGCCCAGGCGGGCGACCATGTAAAACGCTTTCAGCTCGGCACTCAGCACAACTCTTCCTCATCTATTTGCGCAGCAGGCGCAAACCGTTGAACACCACCAACAGGCTCACGCCCATGTCGGCGAACACCGCCATCCACATGGTGGCGAGTCCGGCGAAGGTTACCGCAAGAAAGATCGCTTTGATCACCAGCGCCAGCGCGATGTTCTGTTTCAGGATGCTGGCGGTGTTGCGCGACAGGCTGATGAAGGCCGGAATCTTGCGCAGATCGTCGTCCATCAGGGCGACATCGGCGGTTTCGATCGCCGTGTCGGTGCCAGCAGCGGCCATGGCGAAACCGATCTCGGCGCGGGCCAGTGCTGGCGCGTCGTTGATGCCGTCGCCAACCATGCCCACACGATGGCCCTGCTTGTACAGATCTTCAATGGCTTGCAGTTTGTCGGTTGGCAGCAAATCACCGCGCGCTTCATCGATGCCTACCTGCGCGGCAATCGCCTGCGCGGTGTGGACGTTGTCGCCAGTGAGCATCAAGGTTTTCACCCCGAGTTCATGCAACTGACGGATTGCTTCGCGGCTGGTTTCCTTGACGGTATCGGCCACGGCGAACAGCGCCAGTGGGCCGGAGCTGTCGAGCAGCAGCACCACGGATTTGCCCTGTTTCTCCAGCGCGAAGAGTTTTTCTTCCAGTGCTGGCGAGCACAGGCCGAGCTCTTCGACCAGACGATGGTTGCCCAAATGATACGTCTGGCCGTTGATGTCGCCTTTGACGCCACGCCCGCCAAGCGCTTCGAAGTTATCCACAATCAGCGCCGCGAAGTTTTTATCCACAGCGGCGTTGGCGATGGCCAGCGACACCGGATGGTCGGAACGTCCGGCCAAGGCAGCGGCGATGGCAGGTGCGGTGGCATCGGCGGTTGGATCGAGGGACAGGTAATCGGTCTGCACCGGTTTGCCGTGGGTGATCGTGCCGGTTTTATCCAGCGCCAGATAGTCGAGCTTGAAACCGCCCTCCAGGTACACGCCGCCCTTGACCAGAATGCCTTTGCGCGCCGCTGCGGCGAGGCCGCTGACGATGGTCACCGGAGTGGAAATCACCAGTGCACACGGGCACGCGACCACGAGCAACACCAGCGCGCGGTAGATCCAGTCGAACCACACAGCGCCCATGAACAGCGGCGGAATGATCGCCACGGCCAAGGCAAACACGAACACCACCGGCGTGTAGATTTTCGAGAACTGATCGACGAAACGCTGGGTCGGTGCGCGCGCGCCTTGGGCCTGTTCGACGGCGTGGATGATTCGCGCCAGCGTCGAGTTGTTCGCCGCAGCGGTGACCGCGTATTCCAGTGAACCAGCCTGATTGATGGTGCCGGCGAAGACTTTGTCGCCGACGGTTTTCTCGACCGGCAGGCTTTCCCCGGTGATCGGCGCCTGGTCGATGGTCGAGTTGCCGCTGAGCACTTCACCGTCCAGCGCAATGCGCTCGCCGGGCTTCACCCGCACACGGGCGCCGAGTTCGACGCTTTTCACCTCCTGTTCGACCCACGAACCGTCAGCCTGCAACACCGTGGCTTGCTCTGGCGTCATCTGCATCAGGCCACTGATCGCATTGCGCGCACGGTCAAGCGAACGCGCTTCGATCAGCTCGGCGACAGTGAACAGGAACATCACCATCGCCGCTTCCGGCCACTGGCCGATGAGGATGGCACCGGTCACGGCGATGCTCATCAGCGCGTTGATGTTGAGGTTGCGGTTCTTCAGGGCGATCCAGCCCTTTTTGTAGGTGGTCAGGCCACCGCTGAGGATCGACACCAGCGCGATGATCGCCACCACCCAGGTGGGCGCGGCGTTGGTGAAGTGGATGACTTCAGCGGCGAGCGCACCAATGCCGGACAACGCCAGCGGCCACCAGTGTTTTTTCACTGGCGCCGGGGCTGGCGAATCGACGCCCGCCTCCAGCGGCTCGGCGTGCATGCCGAGGGATTTGATCGCCTCCGTGATGGGCTCGGTACCCGGCAGATTGTGGGTCACGCCGAGTACGCGGTTGATCAGATTGAATTCCAGTTGCTGCACACCGGCGAGTTTGCCGAGCTTGTTCTGGATCAGCGTCTGCTCGGTCGGGCAGTCCATCGCCTCGATGCGGAAACTGCTCAGCCGCGCATCGGCGGTGGTCTTTTCGCTCAGTTGCACCAACGCAGGCGCGGCGGCTGTCGACGAGCAGCAGGAGTCTTCGTGCGCATGAACCGGTGCCGGCGCTGCAACTTTCGACCCGCAGCAAGAATCGCCGCCCTGTGAATGCTTATGCACAGGCTGCAATTTATGACTGTGATCGTGGCCGTCGCCGGGTTTGTGGGTGTGCTGGGAATCGCTCATTGGTCGCGTCCATGAAGGTGCCTGTTGCCAAGTAAAGACCCTGTAGCCACTATAGGGTCAAGCACCCTTTTGGAGATTGCCGTCATGAAGATCGGAGAACTGGCCAAACTCACCGACTGCGCCGTGGAAACCATCCGCTACTACGAGCGTGAAAACCTCCTGCCGGAGCCGGCCCGCAGCGACGGCAACTACCGCGTCTACACCCAGGCCCACGCCGAACGCCTGACCTTCATCCGCAACTGCCGCACCCTCGACATGACCCTCGAAGAAATCCGCAGCCTGCTGGCCATGCGTGACAGCCCGCAGGATCAGTGTGAAAGCGTGAACACGCTGATCGATGAACACATCCAACATGTGAAGGCACGGATTGATGGGTTGTTGGCGTTGCAGACACAGCTGCTCGACCTGCGCCAACGCTGTGGCGAAGGGCCGGGGGCCGAGCAATGCGGGATCTTGCAGCGCTTGGAGGTCAGCGGCGGAGTGGTCGCCACCGAAGTCGAACACTCCCACGTAGGCCGCAGCCACGGCCACTAAAGAACACCGCATAACGCTCGTTCCCATGCTCCGCGTGGGAATGCCGCCATGGACGCTCCGCGTCCAAAGTGACGCAGAGCGTCACGGGATTCATTCCCACGCAGAGCGTGGGAACGATCCTACCGACTAGACCGCCATTGGCGCGGTCATTGGCGCGTGGTGTTCGTAGCCTTCCAGCGAGAAATCGCTCGGTTCGACCAGTTCCAGCCATTCCGGCTGGTACACGCCAGTCTTGGCAAACTCCGGCACACGATCGGAGATTTTCAGCTTAGGCATGGCGAACGGCTCGCGCTTGAGCTGTTCGTTGAGCATGTCCAAATGGTTCTCGTAGACGTGCGCATCACCGATGAAATAGGTGAACCAGCGCGGCGTGTAGCCGGTCAGGCGACCAATGAGGCTCAGCAGCGCGGCGCCTTCGGTGAGGTTGAACGGCGTGCCCAGGCCCAGATCGTTGGAACGGATGTAGAGGGTCAGGGAGATTTCCTTGGTCTCGACATTCGGGTGGAACTGGTACAGCAGGTGGCACGGCGGCAGGGCCATTTCATCCAACTGAGCAACGTTCCAGCCGTGGAACAGGATGCGACGGCTGCCCGGATCCTTGATGATCGTGTCGACGCACTGGCGCACCTGGTCGATGGCTTTGTACAGCACCACGTAGGCCTGGCCGTCTTCTTCGCCTTGAGCGATTTGCTTGTAGCCGTTGCTCAAGGTTTGTTCGATGGCGGCGCTGTTGCTCAGCGGGATCTGCTTGTACGCCGGCCATTTGCGCCATTGCACGCCGTAGATTTCGCCGAGGTCGTCGTCGCCCTGCCGGAACGGGTTGGCCAGCCACTGCGCGTTTTCGTTGGCGTTCTGATCCCAGACCTTGCAGCCCAGCGCACGGAATTCAGCGGCGTTGTTCACGCCACGGAGAAATCCACACATCTCGCCGATGGCCGATTTGAAGGCCATTTTGCGCGTGGTGATCGCCGGAAAACCTTCCTGCAGATCGAAACGCAGCATCGCACCCGGGAAACTGATGGTGTTGATGCCGGTGCGGTTGGCCTGTTTGCTGCCGTTCTTAATGACGTGCGAGACCAGTTCGAGATATTGCTTCATGAGTTACCTGTGTCCTTTGAGCCCCGGCGTCGCGCGCCGGGGTTCGTAGTTTAAGCCGTCGGCGCGAGCGGTGCTGCCGGTGCGCGACGATAGGCCAGCCAGATCAGGAACAGCCCGCCGACGATCATCGGCACGCAGAGCACCTGGCCCATGGTCAGCCAGTTCCAGGCCAAGTAGCCGAGTTGCGCATCCGGCACGCGGACGAATTCGACGATGAACCGGAAGATGCCGTAGAACAGCGCGAACATGCCGGAAACGGCCATGGTCGGACGCGGCTTGCGCGAGAAAATCCACAGGATCAGGAACAGCGCTACGCCTTCGAGCGCGAACTGATACAGCTGCGACGGGTGACGCGGCAGTTGCGCCGGATCGCTGAATGGCGGGAAGACCATGGCCCACGGCACGTCGGTGGCTTTGCCCCACAACTCGGCGTTGATGAAGTTACCGATGCGCCCGGCGCCCAGACCGATCGGCACCATTGGCGCGACGAAGTCCATCAACTGGAAGAACGACTTGCCATTGCGCTTGCCGAACCACAACGCGGCCAGCATCACCCCGATGAAGCCGCCGTGGAACGACATGCCGCCCTTCCACACTTCGAAAATCAGCGTCGGGTTGGCCAGATAAGCGCTCAGATCGTAGAACAACACATAGCCCAGACGTCCGCCGACGATCACGCCCATCGACATCCAGAAGACCATGTCGGAGAGTTTCTCCTTGGTCCAGGTCGGGTCGAAACGGTTGAGCCGGCGCGACGCCAGCAGCCACGCTCCGCCGATGCCGATCAGGTACATCAGACCGTACCAGTGGATTTTCAGCGGACCGATGGCCAGGGCCACCGGGTCGATCTGCGGGTAAGGCAGCATTGCGACTCCTCGTTAGAGTTGAAACCAAAATTCCCGGGCGACGCTGCCACCTCAGGATTAAGCCAGGATTGCGACGCGGTTAAAGCAGGAAGCTCAAACCCACGCTGAACAGCAAAGCGGCGAACAGCCGTTTCAGCAAGCGCGGCGACAATCGGTGCGCCAATCGCGCGCCGATGCGGGCGAAAACCATGCTGGTCAGGGCGATGCCCAACAACGCCGGCAAATACACAAAACCGAGACTATGCGGCGGCAACAACGGATCGTGCCACCCCAGAATCATGAAACTTAAAGCACTAACCAGCGCGATCGGCAGACCGCAGGCCGATGACGTCGCCACCGCTTGCTGCATCGGCACACTGCGCCAGGTCAGGAACGGCACGGTCAGCGATCCGCCGCCAACGCCAAAAATCGCCGAGGCCCAACCGATCACACCGCCGGCCACGGTCAGACCGAATTTGCCCGGCACGGTTCGACTGGCCTTGGGTTTGACGTCCAGCGCCAACTGCACCGAGATCACCAACGCGAACACGCCGATGATCTTTTGCAGGTGCGGCCCGGAAATCGCCTCGGCCGTCACTGCACCAAAACCGGCGCCAAGCAGGATACCCACGGCCATCCACATGAAGATCGGCCAGCGCACTGCGCCTCGACGATGATGCTCACGCACGGCGTTGACCGAGGTGAAAATAATCGTCGCCAGCGACGTGCCGACTGCCAGATGCGTGAGGATCGACTGGTCGAAGCCCTGCAAGGTAAAACTGAACACCAGCACCGGGACAATAATGATCCCGCCGCCTACCCCGAACAGCCCGGCCAACACGCCAGCACAGGCGCCCAGCGCCAGATAGAGCAGAAATTCCATGTCCCTCTCCCAGACGCATCCCGAAAACCGGAGCGGCATGGTAACGGATGCATGGCCTTCGGCTCCACTTACGATGGATGCACGGGCGCTGGATGCGTAGAGTGAGCAAAAAACACACAAGGATCACCTTATGTGCCTGATTGTTTTCGCCTGGCGCCCGGGCCATGCCCAGCCGCTGATCGTCGCGGCCAACCGTGACGAATTCTACGCGCGACCGAGCCTGCCGCTGGCGCCATGGCCCGAAGCGCCGCACGTGCACGCGGGGCGCGATCTTGAGGCTGGGGGCACCTGGCTGGGGATTGGCGCTAATGGGCGCTTTGCGGCGCTGACCAATATTCGTGATCCGCAGCAGCCGCCGGCGCGTAAATCGCGAGGGGAACTGGTGGCGCGGTTTCTGACCGGTGATCTGTCGATTGATGATTATTTGATCGATGTGGTTGGGCGTTCGGCGGAATATGCCGGGTTTAATCTGCTGCTCGGCAACAGCCATGAGTTGTGGCATTTCAATGCGCGGCTGTCGGAGCCGGTGATGCTGGCGGCTGGCGTCTATGGGCTATCCAATGCCGGGCTGGATACGCCGTGGCCGAAGTTGCTCAAGGCCAAGGCTGCGTTGAGTGCAGTGCTGGATGATCCGCAACCAGAGCTTTTGCTGGGGTTGTTGAGTGATCCGCAGGTTGCGCCGTCGGCTGAGCTGCCGGATACCGGTGTGGGGATGGCGACGGAGACTCTGTTGTCGAGTGTGTTTATTGCCAGCCAGAGTTATGGGACGCGGGCGAGTACGGCGTTGGTGGTGCAGGCGAATGGGACGCGGCGGATGGTCGAGCGGAGTTTTGGGCCGTATGGCGGGCATCTTGGGGAAGTTGAGGTTTGTGTCTAAGAGCTGACCCTCACCCCAGCCCTCTCCCGGAGGGAGAGGGGGCCGACCGAGGTATCTTGGGCCATACATCGACCTGAAAGACCGAGTTGATTATGGATTCAGCACAGCAATTTCGGGTCGGTGCAGGTCGATTATGGATTCAGCAAAGCACTTTCAGGTCGGCGTATCTCTGCAGCATCCCCCAATCAGTCCCCTCTCCCTACGGGAGAGGGTTAGGGTGAGGGGCTTTTGATCTTCAGAGGGTCTTGACGACCGCCGGCGGATTCATCTTCGACAACCCAAGGTTCTTCAGCGCCAATTGCAGCGAGCTGTGGATAACTTGCGGGTTGTCGATGGTCATCAGCTCAGCCAAGAGATCCTTGGCCTTGCTCAGATTCACCTGACGCAACATCCACTTCACCTTCGGCAAGTTGGTGGCGTTCATCGACAAACTATCGAAGCCCATCGCCATCAACAGCACCGCCGCCGCCGGATCACCGGCCATCTCGCCGCAGATACTTACCGGTTTGCCTTCCGCATGCGCATCACGCACCACCGTTTGCAGGGCTTGCAGCACCGCCGGATGCAGGTAGTCGTAGAGATCGGCCACACGCGGGTTGTTGCGGTCGACCGCCAGTAAATACTGGGTCAAGTCGTTGGAGCCGACGGACAGGAAGTCGACCATCCGCGCCAGTTCCTTGGTCTGGTACACCGCTGCCGGTATCTCGATCATCACGCCAATCGGCGGCATCGGCACGTCGGTGCCTTCGTCGCGCACTTCGCCCCAGGCCCGGTGGATCAGGTGCAGGGCTTCTTCGAGTTCATGGGTGCCGGAGATCATCGGCAGCAGAATCCGCAGGTTGTTCAGGCCTTCGCTGGCCTTGAGCATCGCACGGGTCTGCACCAGGAAGATTTCCGGGTGGTCGAGGGTGACGCGGATGCCGCGCCAGCCGAGGAACGGGTTGTCTTCCTTGATCGGGAAGTACGACAGCGACTTGTCACCGCCGATGTCGAGGCTGCGCATGGTCACCGGTTGCGGGTGGAACGCGGCGAGTTGCTCGCGGTAGATCGCCAGTTGTTCCTTCTCGCTCGGGAAGCGCTGGTTGATCATGAACGGCACTTCGGTGCGGTACAGGCCGACACCTTCGGCGCCACGCTTCTGCGCCCGCGCCACATCGGCGAGCAAACCGGTGTTGACCCACAGCGGCATGCGGTGGCCGTCGAGGGTCACGCACGGCAGGTCGCGCAGGGTGTCGAGGCCCAGCGCCAGTTGTTTCTCTTCTTCGACGACTTCGGCGAACTGCTTGCGCAGCACTTCGCTCGGGTTGGTGTAAACCTCGCCGCGCGTGCCGTCGACGATCATTTCGATGCCGTCGACCTTGGCGTACGGCAGATCGACCAGACCCATCACCGTCGGAATGCCCATGGCGCGGGCAAGGATCGCCACGTGCGAGTTACCCGAACCGAGTACCGAAACCAGACCGACCAACGTGCCTTCAGGCACCTCGCCGAGCATTGCCGGCGTCAGTTCTTCGCTGACCAGAATGGTTTTTTCCGGGTAGACCAGGTTCTGCTGACGCTCTTCCTGCAAATAGGCGAGCAGACGGCGACCGAGGTCTTTGACGTCCGAGGCACGCTCCCGCAGGTAGGCGTCGTCCATCAGTTCGAAACGGTTGACGTGTTCCGTGACCACCTGACGCAGCGCGCCCTGGGCCCATTGGCCGGTCTTGATCACGGTGGTGATTTCGCTGCCCAGCGAGGCATCGTCGAGCATCATCAGGTAGACGTCGAACAGCGCGCGCTCTTCCGGACGCAGCTGGGTCGCGAGTTTGGCCGACAACGCGCGCATGTCGGCGCGCACGCCTTCGATGGCGGTCTTGAACAGCGCCAGCTCAGCGTCGATGTCAGTAATGTTTTTATCGGGCACCACGTCGAGATCGGCCGGCGGCAGCATGACCACCGCCGTACCGACGGCGGCGCCCGGCGAACCTGGCACACCGACGAACTTGGCTTCCTGAATGCCTTTGCCCTGACGGCCCAGACCGCGGATCGAACCGGTGGCCTCGGCATGGGCGATAACGCCGGCGAGCTGCGCGCTCATCGTCACGAGGAAGGCTTCTTCACCTTCGTCGAACTGGCGGCGTTCTTTTTGCTGGATGACCAACACGCCGACGACGCGGCGGTGGTGAATGATCGGTGCACCGAGGAACGAGGCGTAACGCTCTTCACCGGTTTCGGCGAAGTAGCGGTAGCGCGGGTGAACAGACGCGTTTTCGAGGTTCAGGGGTTCTTCACGCGTGCCGACCAGACCGACCAGACCTTCGTTGGGTGCCATGCTGACCTTGCCGATCGAGCGCTTGTTCAAGCCCTCGGTGGCCATCAGGACGAAGCGGTTGGTCTCGGGATC
>NZ_JBIVMX010000084.1:0-19875 GCF_044753305.1 Pseudomonas sp. NPDC088429
GCGTTTCGCGTGGTTGTTTTCGGCGCTTATATTGCTTATGCTATGTCGGCGATCAGTTGGTCTTTAGTAAGAGCCATGTAGTGTTCCTTCCCTATCAAATTCATATGGATTGCAGAGTGCAGTGTCAGCCATCGAGCCCGATCTTCTGGATCTGGCACCCTCGGCGATAACCACGACGAGTCGGGTTATAGATACCGAAATCAGGGTTTGGTTCGACCTGACAAATGCTGATTGCACGCTTAACGCAGTGACTTCGCGTAAGACCGGGCAAAACTAGCACAGAGACAAGGAAATATCCGCCTCTAGCTACCCATTTGGTCAGCTTTATTGCTCTAAACCGCGAAAAAACTGCATAAGCCCGGTCGCACGCCCCGGTTTTGCCCTACAACCCCACGTTTACGCTGCCGCCGACGCGGTTTCCCGCGTATGTAGGAGCTGCCGCAGGCTGCGATCTTTTGATCCTGTTTTTTTAAAATGCCAGATCAAAAGATCGCAGCCTGCGGCAGCTCCTACAACAGGCCCGTGCCGAGAATCGGGTACACTTAGCGCTTTTTCGGGGGAGCCTGCCCTCCTCCCTTCCAACAGCCGAGAAGCCCATGCCGATCCGTCATTGCATCGTCCACCTGATCGACAAAAAACCCGACGGCACGCCCGCAGTTCTGCACGCCCGTGACACGGAACTGGCCGAGTCCGCGGCCATCGAGAACATGCTCGCCGACCTCAACGAAAGCTATAACGCCAAACAGGGCAAAGCCTGGGGCCTGTTTCACCCGGAATCCGGCGCGTTCCCGTTCAGTGGCTGGCTGAAGGAATACATGGAGGGCGGCAAGGACTTCACCGCATTCAGCAAAGTCGCGGTCGAGCACCTGCAGAAGCTGATGGAAGAGTCGAACCTGTCGGTCGGCGGCCACGTGCTGTTCGCGCATTATCAGCAAGGCATGACCGATTACCTGGCAATCGCCCTGCTGCACCACAGTGAAGGCGTGGCGGTGACCGACGAGCTGGACGTGACCCCGTCGCGCCACCTCGACCTCGGCCAACTGCACCTCGCAGCGCGGATCAACGTCTCCGAGTGGCAGAACAACAAACAATCGAAGCAGTACATCTCGTTCATCAAGGGCAAGAATGGCAAAAAGGTCTCGGAATACTTCCGCGACTTTATCGGCTGCCAGGAAGGCGTCGACGGCCCGGGCGAGACGCGCACGCTGCTCAAAGCCTTCAGCGATTTCGTCGAGAGCGAAGACCTGCCAGAAGAGTCCGCGCGCGAGAAGACCAAAACCTTGGTCGATTACGCCAGCAGCCAGGCCAAACTCGGCGAGCCGATGGGCCTGGAAGAACTCTCCGAGCTGATCGACGAAGAGCGCCCGAAAGCCTTCTTCGATCACATCCGCAATAAGGACTACGGCCTGTCGCCAGAGATTCCCGCGGACAAACGCACTTTGAATCAATTCCGCCGCTTCACCGGCCGCGCCGAAGGCCTGTCGATCAGCTTTGAAGCGCACCTGCTGGGCTCGAAGATCGAGTACGACGAAGAAGCTGGCACCTTGGTGATCAAAGGTTTGCCGACGTCGCTGACCGATCAGCTGAAGCGGCGCAACTGATGCTCGCCAATGTGTTGAAGAAGGTCGCGCTGGTTCTGCTGGTGGTCGTGGTGTATCAGAACTGGGGCAAGATCGAGCGGGTGTTCAATCCGTCGCAGATGGTTGCCGAGCAGACGCGGGCGCAAGCCAACGTCGTGCTTTACGCCACCGACTGGTGCGGTTACTGCAAGCAGACCAAGCGTTTTCTCGACAGCAAGGGGATTCCGTTCAAGGAGTTCGACATCGAGAAGGATGCCGATGCGCGCAAGGCGTATGAGGCATTGGGTGGACGCGGGATTCCGTTGATTGATGTCAACGGCACCTTGATTCGCGGGTTTGACCCGGACGAAATCCTCGCCGCCCTGAAATAAAACGCTGTAGGAGCAAGGCTTGCCCGCGAAGAACGATAACCCGGTTTGTCAGAGACACCGCGTCATCGTTCTTCGCGAGCAAGCTTTGCTCCTACAGATTTAGCGGGCTTCGATGCGGAAACCGAAGCGTGGGAAGTGCACGTGCACCACGCCGCTACGCTCGTCTTCGCGACGAATGATCAGCTCTTCGCTACCTGCAAACAGCAACTCACCGACCACCGGATCAACACCATAATCCGTCGCCGAGATCGCCACTTGCTGGCCTGCCTTGAAACCATTCGGGTCGATGAACTGCTCGCTTGGCAGATCCGCTGGCGTCGCACTGCGTGCAACTTCCAGCGCTTCCTCAGAAGTCATCGCACTCGCCGCGCCATGACCAAAGCCCAGCACTCGACCCAACCACGCGGAAACAGCCGGATACTCATCCACCAACGGCGCGGTGACGTGAGTCGCTTTGAGGAACCACAGCGAATGCGCCAGTGCGAAGTCGGCAATCGACGGCTCGCCGAACAGGAAGTCGCCCTGCTCGCGCTGCAGTTGTTGCTCCAGACGCAGCATGATCGTCGGCCATTGATGCTTGGCCTGCTCAGCGGACAAACGTGTAGCGCTGCCGCCACTGAACAAACCGGCGCGGTCAGCCATAAACGCTTTGATCGCTTCCGGCGGCAGCTTGCCGAAACGCACGGCAACCGACTCAGGCTGGAACACCAGGCTCACCGCATGTTGAAACACCACCGAATCAACCCAGGTGGCGAAACTCGCGGTGGTCATTTCCTGGCCTTCAGGGAAGAAGCTCGGCAGGGCTTTTTCCTGCTCCAGGCGACGGGCGATCAGTGAAGTGTCGCAGTAGATGTCGGCGCCGATTTGCAGCACCGGGGTTTTGCGATAGCCGCCAGTCAGTGCGGTCAGATCCGGCTTGGGCATCACTGGCGAAATGTGCACCGAGCGCCACGACAAGCCTTTGAAACCCAGCAGCAGGCGGGCCTTCTCGGCAAATGGAGAGGTCGGGTAATGATGCAGAATCAACTCGGACATGCTCGGCTCCGCCGCTCAGAAAGTGAGTCGGCAGCTTAGCGTGCATTTGCTTAGCAGCCTACAGATCTGGCTGATGGGAACCGATCAGTCAGATTGATAAGACGCGACCAGGCATTCCTTGGCGCTCTTGCGCAGTTTTTTGATCAGCCGTTCCTGACGCAAAGCATCGCTTTTGTCGCGACACAATTCGGTGTACACCAACGCCATCGCCGGGCTGGAAAGGAAGAACCGCGCGCCTTTGCCGCTTTGGTGCTTGGCGAAACGGCGCACCGGGTCATCGCTGATGCCGCAGTACAGCGAACCGTTGGCCGCGCGAACGAGGTAGACGAACCAGGACTTGCTCACCGGTTCGGCCACATCGACAGATTTTTCGCTAAGGCTGGTCAATTCGGGATCAAGACGTGTAGGAAACAGGCCGCGATCTTATCAGCGACCGGCCTGAAATGCCTTCAGTCCCTTCAACGCCTGCGCACGCACGGCGTTGCGTACCAGAGGCGTCCAGCCCAGCAGCAGACCTTTAAAACCCAGAGCCTGACGCGACCAGCGCCACAGATCGAAATGGTCGTGGTGCTCGCAGATCTTGCCGTCACGGAAGACGAAACGGGCCTGGATATCGTTGATCACAACGTTGCCGGTCTGGCTGAACAGGTAGGTCGCAACCCAGTGCGCGCCGCCGCTGCGCTCATCGGCGCGGACGTTGTCGAAGGTCAGGGAGAAGTCTTTGGCGCGGGTGGTGAGCATGCGCCACATGTCGCCGGCATCGCGCCCGCGCAGTTCGCCGAAGGCCGGATCGCTGAACACCACGTCATCGGTGTAGCACGCGGCCATAGCCTCGGCGTCCAGACGTTTGAAGGCTTCGTAGAAGCGGGTGATCAACGCGCTGTGGGCTTCGCTCATGGGCAATCTCCAAAATAGGTACAGATTGCCAGCACGATAATCCGCAATACGAAGAAACACTATCGGCATTCGCACACCGAATACCATGCAAGATCTTAAAGGCGCCCCAAAAACTGTGGGAGCGAGCTTGCTCGCGAAGAGGCCGGCACATTCAACATGATCTGTGCCTGAACCACCGTCTTCGCGAGCAAGCTCGCTCCCACATTGGATATCACGGCCCCCAAAAAAGGGTTACGCGTCAGATTCTTTCGCTTTGCACTTGCACGTACAGTGCTCGCCCGGCGCCGAGGCCGGCGATGATCGCGCCGGTGCCGATGATGCCGAAGATCCAGCCCACCGCATTCCAGCCGCCCGTCCAGTCATGCACCACACCGACCGCAAACGGCCCCATCGACGCCAGCGTGTAGCCGAAGCCTTGGGACATGCTCGACAGGTTCGCCGCGACGTGCGAATCCCGCGAACGCAAGACGATCAACGTCAACGCCAGACTGAACGTACCGCCCTGCCCCAGGCCCAGTAGAATCGCCCAGCCCCACAGGCCTTCGATCGGCGCATACAGGCAACCGAACAGGCCACCCAGGGTCAACGCCATCACCACCACAATTGCCAGTCGCTGATCCTTGCCGCGAGTGGCCAGCCAAGGCGCGGCCAGCGAACTGGCGAGTTGGATGATCACCGAGCCGGACAACACCAGCCCCGCTTGCGTCGGGGTCAGCCCGCGACCAATCAGGATCGACGGCAACCAGCCAAACACGATGTACGCCAGCGACGATTGCAGGCCCATGTACAACGTCACTTGCCACGCCAGCGGATCACGCAGCAAACCGCGCACGCGATAGGCGACGTTGTGTGCACCGTGTTTCTGCCCGACCTGTGGCAGCCAGAACAACGCCGCCACCAGCGCCGGGATGACCCAGAAGCCCAGGCCAATTGTCCAGTCTCCGCCAAAATGCTCGCTCAACGGCACACTGGTGCCCGCCGCCATTGCCGCACCGAGGCACAGCGCCATGGTGTAGACGCCGGTCATGGTGCCGGCGTGTTTGGCGAAGTCGCGTTTGACGATACCCGGCAGCAATACGCCGACAATGCCGATGCTTGCGCCGCCCAATACGCTGCCCGCAAACAGGCCGATTTCACCAAAGCTGCTACGCAAAATGATGCCGCAGGCCAGTGTCAGCAGAATCCCCAGCACCACGCGTTCGGCGCCAAAACGTCGCGCCAGAATCGGTGCCAGCGGCGCGAACAAGCCGAGGCACAGCACCGGCAGTGTGGTCAGCAAACCGGCCTGCGCCGCCGACAAGCCGAGGCTCTTGGAAACGTCGCTGAGCAGCGGCGCCATGCTCGACAGCGCCGGGCGCAAGTTCAACGCCACCAGAATCAGCCCCAGCAGCAACAGCCACGGGCGGCGCGCCAGCGGGTGGCTTTGTTGCACCTGCTCGTCATCGGCCTCGGCGTCGATCAGCAGCTCTTCAAGCTCTGCCGTGCGTTTCGGGGTTGTGGATAGCTCACTGCGGGACATGGATTTCTCGGTTTCAGGGTTCATTGATCAACTGCCTCGACAAGGCTTTGGCCCGTTCCGGGTCGCGTTGTTCGACGGCATCGAGCAACTCGATGTGCAGGTCGAACACTTCCTGACGGCGCGGGACGATGTTCAGGGTCTGGCGCAATTGCGCGCCGACGATGCTGGAGAAATAGCGATACAGCTCGCTGAGGGTCGGGTTGTGCGCGGCGTCGACCAGTCGGCGGTGGAACACCAGATCGCAGGCGATGTAGGTATCGAGGTCGCCGTGGTAGTGACTGCCGCTGGTGCCGAGGGCTTCGCGCAATGCGGCGAGGTCTTCATCGGTGCGACGCAACGCCGCCAGACCGATCGCCTCGACTTCAAGGATGTGCCGGGTTTCCCGCGCCTGTTCCAGCGAGCAACGCGACAACGCTTTCAGCGTGTCGAGCGGATCAACCAGCGCGCGCAAATAACTGCCGTCGCCCTGACGAATCTCGATCAACCCGGAAAACGCCAACACACGCATGGCTTCGCGCACGGTATTGCGGCTAATGCCTAACTCAGCGCAGAGCTCGGGTTCGGTCGGCAAGCGCTCGCCGACCTGCCAGGCACCGCTGTTAATGCGCTGGCGGAGTTGATCCAGGGCCTGATCGACCAAGGATCGTTTAATGAGTGGAGAAATGTCTGACATAGGATTCGCCCTTTCATCCAATCATAGGATGAATTTTCCGACATGTTAGTCAGACCCATGTAGGACGGCAACCACCTAGGGTCAAAAGGCGACACATGGAGCGGCATTTTCGATTGGTCAAAATTACCCTTTAAGGGTAATTTCAGGGACAGGGTTTTGGTTTCTTATGGAAAAGAACACACCCCATTACGACTTGGTGGTAGTGAAGCAAGAAGTCATCAGACTGGGCGCTAAAGCCTTTACAGGAAGCGCGATGAGCTCGGGCAAGGGCATGGGGTTAAACCTCAAACGTATGCAGCAAGCCATCTGCTCGCTGGATCGCCGGATGTTCTACAAGTCCATGACTTGCTACACCAACCACAGACACTGGCAGGATGTTTACCACATTGGATTTCACGACTTGGAGTTGTATATCAAAATCACCTACTGCCCCAACGGCGGTCCTCCCGTGATCTCTTTCAAGGAGAAGAATTTATGAATGCACGGCAATGCTTGAGCTGTGGCACTCAAGAGGCGATGCAACATTTCGAAGGTCGCAGTTTGACTGTCAACTACAAGGATGTTTCACGTTGGGTGCACGGCATTGCAGGGTGGGAATGCAAAGCCTGCGGCGAGATCATTTTTGATAACGATACTGACAGCGCCGAACGCTATTCTGACGCCGGCGATAAATTGCTCGAAGAGTGCTTCCACGTAATGGGCGCCGAGATGAAACGCATCCGCCGCAAATTGCATCTCACCCAAAAAGAAGCAGTTAAATTGCTATCCGGCGGAGGTCACAACGCTTTTTCCCGCTACGAACGCGGCGAGCTTTCACCGCCTCAACCGTTGTTCAATCTTATGCGTCTGCTAGACCGGCACCCTCACCTGCTCGCCGAAATACACGCGATGAACGAAGGCAGTGAATTGCGGCGATTGCTCGCCGCGCGCTTCCCGGAACAGGAGACGGCACCGGTGCCCTGACAAAACCCGGTAAAAATAAACCCGGAACGCGGTCCGGGTTTATTTCAGAACGTAGGTCAGATCAATGCAAAATCTGACTCAAGAACAACTTCGTCCGCTCATTCTGCGGATTATCGAAGAAGTCATTTGGCGCCGCCTGTTCAACGATCTCACCCTTGTCCATGAAGATCACACGGTTCGCCACAGTCCGCGCGAAGCCCATTTCGTGGGTCACGCAAAGCATGGTCATGCCGTCTTCCGCCAAACCGATCATGGTGTCGAGCACCTCTTTCACCATCTCCGGATCGAGCGCTGAAGTTGGTTCATCGAACAGCATGATTTTCGGCTTCATGCACAGGGCGCGGGCAATCGCTACACGCTGTTGCTGACCACCGGACAGTTGCCCCGGGAATTTATGCGCCTGCTCCGGAATGCGTACGCGCTCCAGGTAATGCATGGCGATTTCCTCGGCCTTGCGCTTGGGCATCTTGCGTACCCACATCGGCGCCAGGGTGCAGTTCTGCAAAATGGTCAGGTGCGGGAACAGGTTGAAGTGCTGGAACACCATGCCGACTTCGCGGCGGATCGCTTCGATCTGCTTGAGGTCGTTAGTCAGTTCCACGCCGTCGACGACGATGCGGCCCTGCTGGTGTTCTTCCAGACGATTGAGACAACGAATCGTCGTCGATTTGCCGGAACCCGACGGGCCGCACAAAACGATACGCTCGCCCTGTTTTACGTTGAGGTTGATGTCTTTCAGCACGTGGAACTGGCCGTACCACTTGTTGACGCCCTGCATCTGAATAATGCCTTCAGGGCTCACAGGCTTTTTGATTGCTTCGCTCATTTACAGAGAACTCCTAACGCTTGTGGCCAGTGTCGAGCTTGCGTTCCAGATGCATGGAATAGCGCGACATACCAAAACAGAAAATCCAGAACACCAGGGCGGCGAATACGTAGCCTTCGGTGGCCATGCCCAGCCATTTCGGGTCGGCAGCGGCTTGCTTGACGCTGTTGAGCAGGTCAAACAGGCCGATGATGATCACCAGACTGGTGTCCTTGAACAGCGCAATGAAGGTGTTGACGATGCCCGGGATCACCAGCTTCAGGGCTTGCGGCAGGATCACCAGGCCCATCGAACGCCAGTAGCCGAGGCCCATCGCTGCAGCCGCTTCGTACTGACCTTTGGGGATCGCTTGCAGACCACCGCGCACCACTTCAGCGACGTAGGCCGACTGGAACAGAATCACGCCGATCAGCGCCCGCAACAGCTTGTCGAAGTTCATGCCTTCAGGCAGAAACAGCGGCAGCATCACCGAGGACATGAACAGCACGGTGATCAACGGCACGCCGCGCCAGAATTCGATGAAGGTCACGCAGACCACCCGAATCGCCGGCATGTTCGAACGTCGACCCAGCGCCAGCACGATCCCCAGCGGCAAGGCGCCGGCGATACCGACGGTGGCGATCACCAGGGTCAGCATCAGGCCGCCCCATTGGCTGGTCGCCACCTGTGGCAGGCCGAACACGCCGCCGTGCAGCAGGCACCAGGCAACAATCGGGTAGATCACCAGGAAGCTCAGCCCGTACACCGCTTTACGCGGGAAGCGCGAGATGAACAGTGGCGCCACGCCGATTACCGCCAGCCACACGGTCAGGTCGACGCGCCAGCGCCATTCAGCCGGGTAATAGCCGTACATGAACTGGCCGAAACGCTGCTGAATGAACACCCAGCAGGCGCCGTCCTTGGTGCAGTCGGCGCGGGTGGTGCCGACCCAGTTGGCATCAATGATTGCCCAACTGAGTATCGGTGGCACGACGAGGTAGATCAGATAGAACGCAAACAAGGTCAGCAAGGTGTTGAGCCAGCTGGAGAACATGTTCGCGCGCATCCACGCCACCACGCCAATGCTGCTGTTCGGTGGGGGCATGTCGGGTTTGAAAGTATGAGTACTCATGCGCTTTTCCTTACCGCTCGATCAGCGCAATGCGCTTGTTGTACCAGTTCATCAGCAAAGAAATGCTGATACTGATCGCCAGGTACACGCTCATGGTGATGGCAATCACTTCGATCGCCTGACCGGTCTGGTTAAGCACGGTGCCGGCGAATAGCGAAACCATTTCCGGGTAACCGATACCGGCCGCCAGCGAAGAGTTTTTCGCCAGGTTGAGGTATTGGCTAGTCAGCGGCGGAATGATCACGCGCAGGGCTTGAGGAATGATCACCTTGCGCAGGGTCGGGCCGTTGCGCAGGCCGAGCGAACGCGCCGCTTCGGTCTGGCCGTGGCTGACCGACTTGATCCCCGAACGCACGATCTCAGCGATGAACGCCGCGGTGTACACGGTCAGGGCCAGGGTCAAGGCAAGCAGTTCCGGGATCAGCACCCAGCCTCCAACGAAGTTGAAGCCTTTGAGCTCGGGCATTTCCCAGTGCAGCGGCGCGCCGAAGATCAGTGCGCACAACGCCGGGATCACCAGCAGAATCGCCAGGCCTACCCAGAACTTGTGGAACGGTACGCCGGTCGCTTCAAAGCGTTTGTTGGCCCAACGGCACATCAGCACGATACCGACGATGGCCACCACGACGCTGATCACGAACGCCCAGAAACCATCAGCGGCCAGCGCGGCCGGCATGTTCAGGCCGCGGCTGCTGACGAAGAAGGTGTCGCCGAAGTTGTGGCTGTTGCGCGGCCCCGGCATGGTCAGGAATACCGCGAAGTACCAGAACAGGATTTGCAGCAGCGGCGGAATGTTGCGGAAAACTTCCACGTACACCGTCGCCAGTTTGCTGATGATCCAGTTCTGCGACAGCCGTGCCACACCGATGATGAAGCCGAGAATCGTCGCCAGAATCACGCCGATCACTGTCACCAACAAGGTGTTGAGCAAACCGATAACGAAGACGCGGGCATAACTGTCCGCTTCGGTGTAGTCGATCAGGTGTTGAGCGATGCCGAACCCGGCACTGCGCTCCAGAAAGCTGAAACCGGAAGTGATGCCCCGGTGCTGCAGGTTGGTTTGTGTGTTGTCGAACAGGAACCAGCCCAGCGAAACCACCGCGACAATCGTGATGATCTGGAATAGCCACGCACGCACTCGTGGATCGCTGAGGCTGAGCCTCTGCTTAGGTGCGCCGATTGAATTTTGCATGAAGTGCCCCGCAAAAAATGGAACAAGAACATCACCCGGCGGTTGGCCCGCCGGGCGATAGAACCATTAGCGCACTGGTGGTGCGTACTGAATGCCGCCGTTGTTCCACAGGGCGTTCAAGCCGCGGTCGATTTCCAGCGGAGTGCTCTTGCCGAGGTTTTTCTCGAAGATTTCGCCGTAGTTACCGACTTGTTTGACGATCTGTACTACCCAGTCTTTCGGCAGTTTCAGGTCTTTGCCGTATTCGCCGTCAGCACCGAGCATACGAGCGACGTCCGGGTTTTTGGTCGACTTGGCTTCGGCTTCGACGTTTTTCGAAGTGATGCCGGCTTCTTCGGTGTTGAGCAGCGCGTAGCCAACCCAACGCACGATGGCCAGCCACTCGTCGTCGCCATTACGTACGACCGGGCCCAGTGGTTCTTTGGAAATGGTTTCCGGCAGAACCACGTAGTCCTTCGGCGCTGCCAGCTTGCTGCGCTGGGCGAACAGCTGGGACTTGTCGGAGGTCAGCACGTCGCAACGACCGGATTCCAGCGACTTGGCGCTTTCATCGGAGGTGTCGAAAGTGATCGGGGTGTATTTCAGACCGTTGCCACGGAAGTAGTCGGAAACGTTCAGCTCGGTGGTGGTACCAGCCTGGATGCAGATGGTTGCACCGTCCAGCTCTTTGGCACTTTTCACGCCGAGTTTGTTGTTCACCAGGAAGCCGATGCCGTCGTAGTAGGTAATGAAGCCCGGGAATTTCAGGCCCATGCCCGCGTCACGCGAACTGGTCATGGTGGTGTTGCGCGACAGGATGTCGATCTCGCCGGACTGCAGCGCGGTGAAGCGCTCCTTGGCGTTCAACTGACTGAACTTGACCTTGGTCGCGTCGCCGAATACGGCAGCGGCCACAGCGCGGCAGACGTCAGCGTCGATCCCGAGGATCTTGCCGGTTGCATCCGGTACCGAGAAGCCCGGCAGACCGTCGCTCACGCCACACTGCACGAAACCTTTCTTCTGCACTGCATCCAGGGTTGCACCCGCCTGAGCGAACCCGCTGACACCGAGTACTGTTGCTGCAGTCACGATGGCCAGGGTGGATTTCAACATCTTCATTCAAACCTCCAGTTTTGCTCTTGTTGTGTCGGAGCTTGAGTCCAGTCGCACCCTTTTGAGGCGGTGTTGACCCTTGTTGGCTTTTTATTGGGTCAACCGACGTAAGACCTTCGCTATGAGTCTAGTAGGAGAAGATCCACAAAATGGATCACTCACTTCTCACCAATCGGCCGAACGGGCGGTAGCCCTTTCACGTTCGCGAAGCCCGTAGCGGCCCTTGGCGAACATCCATCACCGGATTTTTTGCAATCCCGGCCCACGGGGTACACTGATAGTGTTACCGCCAGGCGCGAGATCGGTTGCACGCCTGAAGCCATAGCAAAGCCCGTACCACACCGTTCGCTGAAGCGCTTTAGCGACAGGTCAATAGCAAAACTTGTACCCTTGCGACATCTTCTTAACAGATCAATCGGGCGCGCCCTTCAATCACGCACTCAATGAGAGCGCCCGCACACAATTGGAGCAGCCATGACCGAGCCCTTGATTCTTCAGCCTGTGAAGCCCGCAGACGCCTGCGTGATCTGGCTGCACGGCCTCGGCGCCGACCGCTACGACTTCTTGCCGGTGGCCGAAGCGTTGCAGGAAAGCCTATTGAGCACACGTTTTGTGTTGCCGCAGGCGCCGACACGTCCAGTGACGATAAATGGCGGATATGCCATGCCGAGCTGGTACGACATCAAAGCCATGAGCCCGGCGCGGGCGATCGATCGCGATGAGCTGGAAGCGTCTGCCGATCGCATCATCGAATTGATCGAAAACGAGCGCGCCAGCGGAATAGACGCCTCGCGGATTTTCCTCGCCGGTTTTTCCCAGGGTGGTGCCGTGGTGTTGCACACCGCTTTCTTGAAATGGCAGGGGCCGTTGGGTGGCGTGCTGGCGTTGTCGACGTATGCGCCGACGTTCAGTGATGAGCTGGAATTGTCGGCCAGTCAGCAGCGGATTCCGGTGCTGTGCCTGCACGGTCAGTTCGATAACGTGGTGCAGAACTCGATGGGCCGCAGTGCTTACGAGCACTTGGTGAAGCATGGTGTCACCGTGACATGGCAGGAATACCCAATGGAGCACGAAGTGTTACCCGAAGAAATTCGCGACATTGGCGTCTGGTTGAGCGAACGTCTGCGCTAATCGCGACAGCATTGCCTGCCCGTTGATCATCACACTACGCCGCGCCCGTTTCTTGCATTACACTGGCCGGCGTACATTCCTTAACCAATTGATGAGATGACCGTGCTCGAAGCACTCAAGAAAATGTTCGGTAAAAGCGAGGCTGAGCAGCTCGCGCCAGTTCCCAGTGCGCCGTCGCACGCCCCCGGTCATCGCCACGATGCGCCCCAGGCCGACCGCCCCGCTGCCGTAGCAGCACCGAAGCAAGACCCGCAACCCGCTCCGGCCGCGCCCATCGCCGCCGAGCCTGCGCGCAGTGAAGAGCCGAAACCGGCCAGACCGCGTCGCGAACCGAAGCCCAAGGCATCGGTCATTCCGTGGAAACTCGAAGATTTCGTCGTCGAGCCACAAGAAGGCAAAACCCGTTTTCACGATTTCAAACTCGCGCCAGAACTGATGCACGCCATTCAGGATCTGGGCTTCCCGTATTGCACGCCGATCCAGGCGCAGGTGCTGGGTTTCACCCTCGCCGGCAAAGACGCCATTGGTCGCGCGCAGACCGGTACCGGCAAAACCGCCGCGTTCCTGATCTCGATCATCACTCAGTTGCTGCAAACACCGCCGCCGAAAGAACGCTACATGGGCGAACCCCGTGCGCTGATCATCGCGCCGACCCGTGAGCTGGTGGTGCAAATCGCCAAAGACGCCGCTGACCTGACCAAGTACACCGGCCTCAACGTGATGACCTTCGTTGGCGGCATGGACTTCGACAAGCAGCTCAAGCACCTCGAAGCGCGCCACTGCGACATTCTCGTCGCGACCCCGGGCCGCCTGCTCGACTTCAACCAGCGCGGCGACGTGCACCTGGACATGGTCGAAGTGATGGTGCTGGACGAAGCCGACCGCATGCTCGACATGGGTTTCATCCCGCAAGTCCGCCAGATCATTCGTCAGACCCCGCCGAAATCCGAGCGCCAGACCTTGCTGTTCTCCGCGACATTCACCGAAGACGTGATGAACCTCGCCAAGCAGTGGACGACCGATCCGTCGATCGTCGAAATCGAAATCACCAACGTCGCCAACGAAAACGTCGAGCAACACATCTACGCCGTGGCCGGTGCCGACAAGTACAAACTGCTCTACAACCTGGTCAACGATAATGGCTGGGAGCGGGTGATGGTCTTCGCCAACCGCAAGGACGAAGTCCGTCGCATTGAAGAGCGCCTGGTGCGCGACGGTGTGAACGCTGCGCAGTTGTCCGGCGACGTGCCGCAACACAAACGCATCAAGACTCTGGAAGGTTTCCGCGAAGGCAAGATTCGCGTACTGGTCGCTACCGATGTTGCCGGTCGTGGCATTCACATCGACGGCATCAGCCACGTGATCAACTTCACTCTGCCGGAAGTGCCGGACGACTACGTACACCGCATCGGCCGTACCGGTCGTGCCGGTGCTGATGGCGTGTCGATCAGCTTCGCCGGTGAGGACGACTCCTATCAGTTGCCGTCCATCGAAGAGAAGCTCGGTCGCAAGATCAGCTGTGAAACGCCGCCGACGCATTTGTTGCGTGCGGTTGAGCGCAAGCGTCCGCAGCAGTAAGCGACGCTAAAAAAGAAAGCGCAGCCGGTAACGGACTGCGCTTTTTTTTCGTCTGGATTTTTTGCCGCAGGTGCTTGCCCGACAAAACCAAAAGTCCATAATGGACAAACAAGTTTAGTTTTTTTGTCTGCGGAGTCTGAAATGTCCAGTACGCCCTACGTGATCGACCAAGCCCAGGCCCGTGAGTTGCTGGCGCGTATCGATGTGCCGCAGATCTTGCGCAAGCTGTTTCGTGATCTTGCCAACGGCAAAGCCGTGCAGCCGGCGCAGCAACTGGTCGAGTTCCCGCAGGGTGCTGGCGACTTCATCAACTATCTGGGCGTGCTGGCCGAGGATGGCGTTTACGGCGTGAAGACCTCGCCGTACATCGTTCGCGAACAAGGTGCGCTGGTGACAGCGTGGACGCTGTTGATGTCGATGAAAACCGGTCAGCCATTGCTGCTTTGTGATGCCGGTGAACTGACCACTGCGCGAACGGCGGCGACCACAGCGGTGGCGGTTGATGCGCTCGCGCCTCTGGACGCTAAACATTTGGCGATCATTGGCAGCGGCAAGGTTGCCCAAGCGCATTTGCATTACGTGAAGTCGCTGCGTGACTGGCAGAGCATCAGTCTGTATTCGCCAAGCCTGTGCGCTGATACTCAATCCCAGGCCCTGCTGAAAGCCATCACGCCCAATCTGAAGATCACCGACAGCCGTGAGGCCGCCCTCGCCGAAGCTGACGTGATCATGCTTTGCACCTCATCGGCGGGCCCGGTGATTGATCCCGCTGAGTTGAGCAAACCGGCGCTGATCACCTCGATCAGCACCAACGCTCCGCGCGCCCACGAAGTGCCGCCGCAGAGCCTCAACGACATGCAGGTCTTCTGCGACTATCGGCTGACCACGCCGGGGTCGGCGGGTGAAATGCTGATTGCCAGTGAGCAGCATGGCTGGAGCAAGGATGCGATCGTTGGTGACCTCGCTGACCTGCTCAGTGAAAAAGTCCAGCGTCCGGGTTACGACCGTCACGTATTTTTCCGTTCAATCGGTTTGGGCCTGGAAGACATTGCCCTCGCCAATGCGGTGTATCACCTAACCCACTAACACCAAAAATCCCCCTGTAGGAGCTGCCGAAGGCTGCGATCTTTTGATCTTGATCCTGAAAAAAACAAGATCAAAAGATCGCAGCCTTCGGCAGCTCCTACGGGGATCGCATTCTGATTGGGGAATTGCCAATGGCAGATCCCCAGAGAGCCACGATAGCTTTGGAGTTTTTCATGAGCCAGGCAGATTTCATCATCATCGGCGGCGGGATTGCCGGCGCTTCCACCGGGTTCTGGCTGTCGCCGCAGGCTAAAGTCATCGTGCTCGAACGTGAGTCGCACCCGGCCTATCACTCCACCGGACGCTCCGCCGCACTGTTCACCGCTGCCTACGGTACGCCGCAAGTCCGCGCCCTGACCCAAGCCAGCCGCGCATTCTTCGATAATCCACCCAGCGGTTTCTGCGAACACCCGCTGCTGACCCCACGTGGCGAAATGACCGTGGACTTCACCGGTGACAACGCCGAACTCAACAATCAATACCTCAGCGCCAAAGCCACAGTCCCAGAGATGCAACTGCTCACTGCCGACGAAGCCTGCGCGCGCCTGCCGATCCTGCGTCGGGAAAAAGTCCACGGCGCGATCTACGACCCGAGCGCCAGCGACATCGACACCGATGCCCTGCATCAGGGCTACCTGCGCGGCATCCGTCGTAACCACGGTGAAGTGCACACCGACTGCGAAGTGCTCGGCCTGAGCCGCGACGCCGACGGCCTCTGGCAGGTGCAAACCAACGGCCAGACCTTTAGCGCGCCAGTGATCATCAACGCCGCCGGCGCCTGGGCTGACAAGATCGGCGCACTGGCAGGCGCCAAGCCGCTGGGCCTGCAACCGAAACGCCGCGCTGCATTTATCTTTGCCGGCCCCGAAGGCGTCGATATTCATCACTGGCCGATGCTGGTCAGCCTCGACGAGTCCTTCTATATGAAGCCCGACGCCGGCATGTTCCTCGGTTCGCCGGCCAACGCCGATCCGGTCGAACCTCACGACGTGCAACCCGAAGAACTGGACATTGCCATGGGCATTTACCAGATCGAAGAAGCCACCACGCTGACCATCCGCCGCCCGACCCGCACCTGGGCCGGGCTGCGCAGTTTCGTCGCCGACGGTGATTTGCTTAGCGGTTTCGATCCGCAGGTGCCGGGGCTGTTTTGGGTCGCGGCGCAGGGTGGTTACGGCATCCAGACATCGCCGGCGATGGGCCAGGCCAGCGCGGCGCTGGTTCGCGGCGAACCTTTGCCTGAGCACTTGCGCAACTTCGGCCTGAGCAGCGCCATGCTCTCCCCTGCCCGCCTCGCTTGAATGGCCGTCAGGATGACTCGCTCAACGGATTGCGGCACACTCGCAGCGCCCCCTGATCACGGGGGCGCTGACGCTGCCTGGAGCTCCACTGTCATGACCGCCCCCGAATTCGATCCAGCGCTGGATAACTTCCGCGCCATCGCCGACGCCATCGCCACGCTGTTTTTTCCCCACGCCGAAGTGGTGCTGCACGACCTGCGCACGCAGAAGGTCGACTACATCGCCAACAACCTGTCGAAACGCGAGATCGGCGACGACTCGTCACTGGAAGACATGCTCAGCGAGGATGTCAGCGACAGGAACATTGGCCCGTACGAAAAGCTCAACTGGGACGGTCAGAAGATTCGCAGCCTGAGCAGCGTCCTGCGCGACAGCGACGGTCTGCCGCTGGCGGTGCTGTGCATCAATCTGAATATTTCGCTGTTCGAGAATGCCAAGGCGGCGCTGGATCTGTTCCTGTCGCCGAGCAAACTGATCCCACAGCCGGATTCACTGTTTCGCGATGACTGGCAGGAACGCATCAACACCTTCCTCCACGCCTGGCTGCGCGAGCGGCAGTTGAGCCTGAATGTGCTGACCCGCGATCACAAACGCGAACTGGTGCTGGCGCTGCACGCCGAGGGCGCGTTCAAGGGCAAGAGCGCCTCGAACTATGTGGCCAATGTGCTGAACATGGGGCGGGCGACGGTGTACAAGCATTTGAAAGAGCTGAAGGGCTGAAGATCAAGAGATCGCAGCCTGCGGCAGCTCCTACAGAAGAACGCATTCCCCTGTAGGAGCTGCCGCAGGCTGCGATCTTTTCAATCAGTCGCCGTAAATGTCGGACTTGAAATACTTCTCGGAAATCTTCTGATACTCGCCACTCGCGCGAATGCCATCAATCGCGCCATTCAACTGGCTGACCAGTTCCGCATTGCCCTTGCGCACCGCAATCCCCGCGCCCTCGCCGACGTACTTCGGATCCTTCAACTCAGGCCCGACAAACGCATAGCCCTTGCCGCGCGGCATCGTCAAAAAGTCATTCAGCGGAATGGTGTCAGCGAAAATCGCATCCAGCCGCCCCGCCGCCAGATCCATGTAGATCTCTTCGTTGTTGCTGTAGCGCTTGACGTTGATGCCCTTGGGCTCGAACACCTCGGTGGCGTAACGATCGGTGGTGGTCGCACGCTGAACGCCGACGTTCTTGCCTTTGAGGCTGGCGTATTGATCGTCTACCGTGGCGCCTTCTTTCATCACCAGACGCGACGAAGTGAAGTAGTACTTGTGGGTGAAATCCACTGACTTCTTGCGGTCTTCGTTGATGGTCATCGACGACAGCGCCATGTCGATCTTCTTCACTTTCAGCGAAGGAATCAGACCGTCGAACTCACCTTCCACCCACACGCACTTGACCTTCATCTGCGCGCACAGGGCGTTGCCGATGTCGTAGTCGAAACCGACGATCTCGCCCTTGTCGGTTTTCGAGGCGAATGGCGGGTAAGCGGCTTCGATGCCGATGCGCAGGGTTTGCTCGGCGGCGAACACGCTGGCGCAGGACAACAGGCTGAGGGCCAGACCGGTGATGAGGGGGAGTTTCTTCATGTTCGTTCTCTCGCGGAAGTTGTTGTTGGTTTGGCAAGAAAGAGCTGAATCGGAGGGAGATGTTTTTTGTACTTATAAATCCATATTGGACTTATATGTATAGCCAGTCAATCGGGCAGAGAGAGAGGTTTTTGGTGTTGCAGATGACGTCATCGCGAGCAGGCTCACTCCTACAGGGGGAACGCATTCCAACTGTAGGAGTGAGCCTGCTCGCGATAGCGGATTTAAAGGCGCTAGAGGACTTACTTGTTCCAGCGATCCGCCGCTGCATGATCACTGTCCCGCCCCTCAACCCAACGCGGCCCGTCGCTGGTGTTTTCTTTCTTCCAGAACGGTGCACGGGTTTTCAGGTAGTCCATGACAAAAGCGCAGGCATCGAATGCGGCCTGGCGATGGGCGCTGGCGGCGCCGACGAACACGATTGGTTCACCCGGCTCGAGCGCGCCGATGCGATGCAACACTTCCAGTTTCAACAGCGGCCAGCGCTGCTCGGCTTCGACGGCGATTTTGCCGAGGGCTTTTTCGGTCATGCCCGGATAGTGTTCGAGGAACATCCCCGCCACATCCAGTCCATCGTTGAAGTCGCGCACGTAGCCGACAAAGCTCACCACCGCGCCGACGCCGACATTGGCCGCGTGCATCGCGTTGACTTCAGCGCCCGGGTCGAACGGCGTGGCCTGCACACGAATCGCCATGGCTCAGCCTCCGGTCACGGTCGGGAAAAACGCCACTTCGTCGCCATCGACCACCGGCTCGTTGAGCTGGCAGAGGTCTTCGTTGCGTGCGCACATCAGGTTCTGTTCGCTCAGTACTTCAGCGCCATCCCGTTGCGCAAGCAATGCACGCACGTCGTCGACAGTGGCGAAATCACCTTCAACCTTCAGCGAATCCACGCCCAGCGCTTCACGGTAACGGGCAAAAAACCTCACGGTCAGGTTCATGGCTGCTCCGCTTGAAAGTGCCCGCTCTTGCCGCCGACCTTTTCCAGCAGACGCACGCTTTCGATGGTCATGCCGCGATCGACGGCTTTGCACATGTCGTAGATGGTCAGGGCGGCGACGCTGGCGGCGGTCAGTGCTTCCATCTCGACGCCGGTCTGCCCGGACAGTTTGCAACGGGCGACGATGCGCACGGTGTCTGCGCCGTCAGCGCTGAGTTCGACTTTGACGCCGGTAAGCATCAGCGGGTGGCACAGGGGAATCAGATCGCTGGTTTTCTTCGCCGCCTGAATGCCGGCAATGCGCGCCACGGCGAACACATCACCCTTGGGATGGCCGCCGCTGACAATCATCTGCAGCGTTTCGGGGAGCATGCGCACCAGCGCTTGGGCCGTCGCTTCACGGAACGTCACGGCTTTTTCGGTGACGTCGACCATGTTGGCGCGACCTTGGGAATCGAGATGAGTCAGCACGGGGGCCTCCTTGAGGCAGCTGCGAGCGGCAAGCTACAAGCGGCAAGTGAAAAGCGCAGTAGTCTGCAGGTATGGAATGGCAGCATTTAAGCAGTTGCAAGCATTAAGCGGCAAGCTACAAGGGCATGAGAGAAACACTCCCTACGCTTGTAACTTGCCGCTTATAGCTTGGAGCTGTTAGCTGCTTTTAGAGATGGGTTTCGGCGTATTCAGCCAGGATCGAGCGAGGCACCCCTTGCAGGGTGATGTGCACACCGTTCGGGAAATCCTTGAAGCGTTCGGTCAGGTAGGTCAGCCCGGAGCTGGTCGCGGACAGGTAAGGGGTGTCGATCTGTGCGAGGTTGCCCAGGCACACCACTTTCGAACCGGCGCCGGCACGGGTGATGATGGTTTTCATCTGGTGCGGCGTGAGGTTCTGACATTCGTCGATCAGGATCAGGCTCTGCTGGAAGCTTCGACCACGAATGTTGTTGAGCGATTTGAACTGCAGCGGCACTTTGCTGAGGTTGTAGTCGACGCTGCCATGGG
>NZ_JBIVMX010000085.1:0-19844 GCF_044753305.1 Pseudomonas sp. NPDC088429
GTCAACCATGGCTTTCTTGACCGGCTCACCGTTGTTCTGCGGCTTGAGCAGTTCTTCGATGAAGGCCGACACGCCGCGTTTGGCGATGTCGTAGGCTTCGTCGTCCGGGGTCAGACGGGTTTCGGCGATGATGCTGTCGAGAATGCTGTACTCGCCGCTCGCGGCGCCTTTCTCTTGTGCTGCGCTAGTGCTCATTGTGTTGGCTTCCTTGGCTGCTGGGTTCAGGCGTCCGGGGCTGCGGCGTTGAGGCCCAGCTCACCGAGTACGCGACCGCGGGATTCGTCGTCGGCGAGCACGCCTTCGATGGCTTTACGGAACGCAGGGGCGTTACCCAGCGGGCCTTTGAGGGCCACCAGCGCATCGCGCAGTTCCATCAGTTTTTTCAGCTCAGGCACTTGCTCGACCAGGCTGGCCGGGTTGAAGTCCTTCATCGAATTGACGCGCAGCTGCACGCCCAACTCTTCCGTGCTGCCTTCTTCCTGCAGACGGTTCGGCACGTTCATCGACAGGCTCAGCTCTTGCTTGGCCAACACCTCGTCGAAGGTCACCTTGTCGATGCTGATCGGCTTGCGATCTTCGATCTTGCGTTCGTCCTTGCGGTGGGTGTAGTCACCGATTGCCAGCAGCTTCAGCGGCAGTTCAATCTCTTCCTGAGCACCGCCGGTGGCGGGTTTGAAGGTGACGTTGATGCGTTCCATGGGGGCTACCGAGCCTTCATTGGCCATGGCTTTTCTCCTTGCGGTTGTGGCCCAGGGGCCTATTCGAGTAACACTTCGAGATCGATGTGGCACAGCCTGCGATAAATCTCTTCCTTGCGTTCACGTACGGCATGGTTCTGCGGCAACAACTCGCAGCAGCTATGCAGTAAATGCAGCACTTCCAATGCAAGATCGGGCTCCCAGGCGTGCAGGCCTGAGTCCTGTAATGTCTGATCGAGGGTTTCCAGCTGGTTCTTGGCCAATTCGTATTTCTTGGCCATGAAGCACAGCCGTGCGAGGGCGAACTGCCAGAAGAACCGCTCCCGCCCACCCTGAGCGGCTTGCAGTCCTTGCTTGAGAATCTGCACGGCGGGCTTGAGGCCTTCCTTGCGCAGAATCGGCAGCACCTCTTCAAGGGCTTTTTCCCAGGCAGGCTGGGTTTCGACGTTGTCGCTTTCGACCTTGCGCGGCGCGCTGGCGCTTTGCAGATGCGGCATGACGTTAGCGGCGATCCACGCCCGAGTAGCGGGATCGGCGAACGGTGCGCCGTCATGGAAACGCAGTTCGATAATGCCGGGCAGCCGTTGAACCAAAAGCGCGAAGTGGATTTCCACTTCGCGCATGGCCAGCTCGGCGTTGAGGTTCTGGAGACATTCCCAGACCATCCTCTGGCCATCGAACCAGAACGGCGCCTTCGCCAGGCTCGCCTCCAGTTCCACCAGCAAATCCGCGTATTTGCCCTGATCGAAACGATCCTGATAGAGCTTGAGTTTGTCGACCGGCAGGCCGCGCAGCATGGTGATCTGCTCGGCGTTGCGCTCGGGCACCGCGTCGATGGTCATCCACAACAGCGTGCGGTTGAGACGCAAGGCGCGCAGGTCAGTGGCTTTCTGCTTGAGCCACCAGGCACACAACGGGCGAGCGCTGTCTTGCTGGGCGCGCAATGCTTTGTGCGCGTCTTTTTCGTTGTCGATCGGCGCGCCGGGAGTGAGCAACTGGGTCGCGGCCTGCTTGACCTGCGCCACCGCTGCGCCCACCACACCGGGGGCCGGCTGATTGTCGGCAGCGCGCTGGATCATGGTTTTCAGGCGACGGGAGATCGGCAGCAGCAACGGCGACTCATCGCCCAAGTGCTCAGCGCAAGCGGCTTCAAGACCGGTGAGGTGATCGGAGAGCTGCCGGAACATCGGCAACTGCTCTTTGATCGCGATGTTTTCGGTGATGACCTGCTCAAGACGCGGCACCAGCCAGCCGATGGCGGCGGCACGGGTGCGGGGTTTGAGCGGGTGGACGTCGGCCCAGTTGTTTTCCGACAGATGGTGCAGCAAACCGAGGCCGGCCAGCAGCCCGGGGAAGGATTCACGCTGGTACAACGACCAGGTCAGCCAGGCGCCGACACGCAAATCCTTGGATTGAGTACGCAGCAGGTTTTCGCTGTTTTCGCGGATTTTCAGCCAGTCGATCTGCCCGCTTTCGTGCATCGACGAGGCTTTGCTCAGCTCGCTTTCCAATGCCTCGAATTCGCTCGAAAAACGAACGTCTTCGCCCGCGAAATTCTCTTTGGAAACAGAGACTTTTGCGAGTTCGAGGTAATGAGCGGAAAGTTTGCTTGAGTAGGACATCCATGGCCTTTATTAAGGATTACGGTCATGCGCCTATTGGAATTGCAACGGCGCGGGACAGTATAGAAGAGCGGGTACGGGACTCATCCAATTGAGTTTGTGCTCTTTCAAGTGCGCGCATCGTAATCACTATGATGGCCACTAGCAAGCATCTGATTAAACAACAAGACGAAGTGTTCTTTAAATCACGTAGGAGGTTTCCCTATATTCCGTCAGGGAATCCCCGATGCCATTTTAATAGCATCGCTCTGGTCGAACCGGCCGCAAAGCCTCGATCCAGAGCGGTCGCCAGCGCCCTTGAAAACAGGAGGCGAACGAGTCGCCGGAAGCAGAGCGGAGCATGACAAGTTTTGAAAAATCCCGATGTAGGAAAATTCTGAAAGACTTCATTGCTGTTTCAATTAAACGCCGCGTGACAACAGACAATTAAAAAAGTGCCATCACAATGATGGCTTTTATATAGAAGGGATTATCAGCCGAGTGGATTGCATACAATGTGCATATTGTTGCAAGAGTATTAATGGCGATCGCCATACAACGATATGTAGAAACCATCAGGCATAAAAAATGGGCATCCGATTCAATCGGTATGCCCATTTTTCCGCAACCGTTCTCCCCATTATTCAGGGAGTTCGTTGCAATTATGGATTGACGCTGTCTTTCAACGATTTGCCTGGCTTGAACGCAACGGTGTTGCTGGCCTTGATTTTCACCGGCTCGCCGGTTTGCGGGTTTTTGCCGGTACGGGCGCCGCGGTGGCGTTGCAGGAAGGTGCCGAAGCCCACCAGCGTGACGCTGTCCTTGCGGTGCAGAGCGCCGGTGATTTCTTCGAGAACGGCGTTGAGGACGCGGTTGGCCTGTTCTTTGGTCAGATCTGCTTTTTCAGCGATTGCAGCGGCGAGTTCTGGTTTACGCATTAGTGAAGCCCCTTTGACGGTTTTTTGTTGTTATGTCCGTGCTGTCCTCGTTGGAACAGCGCCCAAGGCGCCGCAGGTGCTCTACTCTGCGGCAGACGGGAGTGAGGATGGCACGCGGTTAAAGCCTGCGCCAGTCTCACCCGGATCTTTGTGGGGGCAAAAGCGGGGTGATTCCGACAGAACGACCGGTATTTACGCCAGCAAGGCTGGAAGCTGTTTGTTCAGGGCGAGTTTTTCCATCACCGCCGCGCCCGTCAGCGCATAACCGAGCAACTGGCCGTCTGCGTTATGGCACAGCGCTTTGACGTCGGCGCCCTGCCCTTCGACCGTCCAGACACCTTCGCTACCGCGTGGCGGCGGCGAAACAACCAACGGGCACACCGGGGTTTTCACGGTGATGGGCATAGGGCCGTAGGTTACCGCTGTAGGGTTTCCCGCCAGGGTTTGTGCCAGCGCACGCGCACAGCTCATGAGGGGCATTACGTACAACAGATTCAGCCCATCGACCTCGGCGCAATCGCCCAAGGCGTAGATATTGGCGTGGGACGTCTTCAAATGGCGATCAACCACGACACCGCGATTGACCTGCACGCCGGCAGCTGCCGCCAGATCGATGCGCGGGCGCAGACCGATGGCCGAGACCACTACATCGCAGGCGATGACCTGACCGTCGGAGAGGTGCGCTTCCAGACCCTCAGCGACTTTCTGCAAACGGGTCAGCACCGGGCCAAGGTGGAACTTGGCGCCGAGGCTTTCCAGTCCAGCCTGCACGGCGGCGGCAGCGGCCGGGTGCAGCAAGGTCGGCATGACCTGCTCGCACGGCGCGACCAGTTGCACTTCGTAGCCACCCAGAATCAGGTCATTGGCGAATTCGCAGCCAATCAGACCGGCGCCGAGCAGCAGCACGCGGCGCTTGCCGGCGGCCGCGGCACGGAATCGCGCGTAGTCTTCGAGATCATTGATCGGGAACACCAGTTCGGCGCCATCGCCTTCGACCGGCACGCGCACGGTTTCCGCGCCCCAAGCGAGGATCAGATCGCGATAGCTGACAACTTCTTCGCCGATCCACAGACGCTTGTGGCCGGCATCGATTCCGCTGATGCGCGTGTGGGTGCGCACTTCGGCTTTCAATTGCTCGGCCATGACGCCCGGCTCGGCCATGCTCAGGCCATCGGCGTCTTTGTTTTTGCCGAAACCGGTAGAGAGCATCGGCTTGGAGTAAGAGCGGCCGTCATCGGCGGTAATCAACAGCAGCGGGGTTTCGCTGTCGAGCTTGCGAAATTCCCGGGCGAGGTTATAGCCCGCCAGACCGGTGCCGATGATGACGACAGGTGCGCTCATGCCTTACTCCTTTGGATTTACTTAGTTGATTTCGATCATTTCGAAGTCCATTTTGCCGACGCCGCAGTCCGGGCACAGCCAGTCTTCCGGCACGTCCTGCCACAGAGTGCCCGGCGCGATGCCGTCATCCGGCCAGCCGTCGGCTTCGTTGTAGATCAGGCCGCAGACCACACATTGCCACTTTTTCATTCAGGTACTTCCTCAGGGTTCAGGCTTTTGCCGGCGCGGACGGTCGATGGGTGTTGCGCTGCCGTCCGGCTCAGCGCGTTTTGTACTGATGGAGCCGCGCAGATGCAAGCCTGTTCGGCGCAACGGCGACCCGGATCGCTCAATATCGCAGCTCGCCATGGTAAGCTCGCCGCCTCATTTGCGGCCAATAATGACTCATTGTGCAACAGACAAATTCCTCCCCGGCCCCGCTCTGGCTGACTCAAAGCCGACTGACGCCCCTCCCTGATTCGTTGACCCTCGACTGGCTGTTCGACGAAGGCTCCCTGACCCGCCGACTCACCCGTTTGTCTAACGACGGCTTTAGCGTGACGCCCTTGTTCGAAGGCTGGGACACCCTGCGCGCCGATGAATGTACGGCGCTGGATCTGGCCGCAGGCAGCGAAGGCTGGGTGCGCGAGGTGTATTTGCGCGGCCACGGCGAGGCTTGGGTGTTCGCCCGCAGCGTCGCTTCGCGCGCCGCGTTGCAGGGCGACGGTTTGCACATGGACGAACTCGGCAGCCGCTCGCTGGGCGAATTGCTGTTTTGCGATCAGGCGTTCCAGCGCCGCGCACTCGAAGTCTGCCACTACCCTGAAGAATGGCTGCCGCCCGCCGCCAAGGCGCCCGCACTGTGGGGCCGTCGTTCGCGTTTCGACCGTGGCGCGCTGAGCGTGCTGGTCGCGGAAATCTTCCTGCCGAGCCTGTGGCGCACCGCCCGCGCCCATCCGGAGAACTGCTGATGTATCAGAGCCTGCTCAAGTCCCTGAACCGTTTGAACCCGCGCGCCTGGGATTTCATTCAGCTAACCCGGATGGACAAGCCGATCGGCATTTACCTGCTGCTGTGGCCGACGCTGTGGGCGCTGTGGATTGCCGGCAAAGGCTCGCCATCGCTGGCCAACGTGGTGATTTTTGTCCTCGGCGTAATCCTCACCCGCGCCGGCGGCTGCGTGATCAACGACTGGGCCGATCGCAAGGTCGACGGCCACGTCAAACGCACCGCGCAACGGCCATTGGCGGCCGGCAGAATCAGTTCGAAAGAAGCGCTGGTGTTCTTTGCGCTGTTGATGGGCGTGAGTTTTCTGCTGGTGCTGTGCACCAACGCGCCGACCATCTGGTTGTCGCTGGGCGGTCTGGCGCTGGCGTTCACTTACCCGTTCATGAAGCGCTACACCTATTACCCACAGGTGGTGCTGGGCGCGGCGTTCTCGTGGGGCATGCCGATGGCGTTCACTGCGGAGACGGGAGAGCTGCCGGCGGCGGCGTGGCTGCTGTGGATCGCCAACCTGCTGTGGACGGTGGGTTACGACACCTATTACGCGATGACCGACCGCGATGACGATTTGAAGATCGGCGTGAAGTCGACGGCGATTCTGTTTGGCGAAGCGGATCGGGTGATCATCCTGAGTTTGCAGGCGCTGTCGCTGGGCTGCTTGTTGCTGGCGGGGTCGAAGTTTGAGTTGGGGACGTGGTTTCACCTTGGTTTGCTGGTCGCTGCCGGTTGCTATGCGTGGGAGTTCTGGTACACGCGGGATCGCGACCGGATGCGCTGCTTCAAGGCGTTCTTGCACAACCATTGGGCCGGGTTGGCGATATTCGTCGGGATCGTGCTGGATTACGCACTGCGCTAAACATAGAACCTTGTAGGAGCAAAGCTTGCTCGCGAAGACGTCGTATCAGTCAGCACATGCGTTAACTGACACACCGCTTTCGCGAGCAAGCTCAGCTCCTACAAAGGCAATGCGGTTACTTGGCTTTGGCGACTTTCCAGGCGCCGTCCATTTTGCCGTCACCGGTCATGTCACCGGCCTTTTTGTCCATCACGAAGGTGTACAGCGGCATGCCTTGGTAGGCCCACTGCATTTTGCCGTCGTCACGCTTGATGACAGTCCAGTCACCCATCGACTTATCGCCCGCCGCAGCCATCAACGGTGGCCAGTTCGTCGCGCACTTGTCATTGCACATGGACTTGCCCGCAGAGTCTTTGGCGAAGGTGTACAGGGTCATGCCCTTGTGATCGGTGTACATGCCATCCTTTTCCATCGCCGGGTCGGCGGCGAATGCCATCGATGGCAATGCGAGGGCAGCGGCAAGCATCAGCGCTTTGAAAGAAACAGTCATTTGAGTCATGGAAACCTTCTTTTGTGGTTGTCAGGATTCGGACTTAAAGCTTAGTTCAGGATCGCGCCAATCGCCGGGCGACTAAAATACTGTCACACGACTGCAATAATTCCGTTATCTAATGCGGCGCAAGACAGTTAAATGACAAGAGGATTAAGGCATGGTTGGCAGGAGCATTCTGATCGTCGACGACGAAGCGCCCATTCGCGAAATGATCGCCGTTGCGTTGGAAATGGCCGGCTATGACTGCCTCGAGGCAGAGAACTCGCAGCAGGCGCACGCCATCATTGTCGACCGCAAGCCGGATCTGATCCTGCTCGACTGGATGCTGCCAGGCACGTCCGGCATCGAGCTGGCCCGCCGCCTCAAGCGTGACGAGCTGACCGGTGATATCCCGATCATCATGCTCACCGCCAAGGGCGAAGAGGACAACAAGATCCAGGGTCTGGAAGTCGGTGCCGACGACTACATCACCAAACCGTTTTCCCCGCGTGAACTGGTCGCCCGCCTCAAAGCCGTGTTGCGCCGCGCCGGCCCGACCGATGGCGAAGCGCCGATTGAAGTCGGTGGCTTGCTGCTCGACCCGATCAGCCACCGCGTGACCATCGACGGCAAACCGGCCGAGATGGGCCCGACCGAATACCGTCTGCTGCAATTCTTCATGACCCACCAGGAACGCGCCTACACCCGTGGCCAGTTGCTGGATCAGGTCTGGGGCGGCAACGTCTATGTTGAAGAGCGCACCGTCGACGTGCACATCCGCCGCCTGCGCAAGGCCCTCGGCGACGCCTACGAAAATCTGGTACAAACCGTGCGCGGCACTGGCTACCGGTTTTCCACCAAGGCATAAAAAAGCAGCTGCAAGCGTCTAGCTACAAGCGGCAAGTTGAAGCCGATCCGCTTTAGCATGAAGCTTGTGGCTTGAAACTCGAAGCTGCGTTAAGGACGCTCCGTGAATCAAAACTGGCATGGCACCCTGATTCGCCACATGCTGTTGCTGGTCACCGCCTGCCTGGTGATCGGCCTGATCACCGGCTATTACGGCTGGAGCCTTGCTGCAGGTCTGGGTATTTATCTGGCCTGGACGCTCAAGCAGTTGCTGCGGTTGCATGAATGGCTGCGCCTGCACCAACCCGATGAAGCACCGCCCGATGGCTATGGCCTGTGGGGTGAGGTTTTTGACAGCATTTATCACCTGCAACGCCGCGACCAACGCGTACGCGGACGTCTGCAAGCGGTGATCGACCGGGTTCAGGAATCCACCGCCGCGCTGAAAGACGCGGTGATCATGCTCGACAGCGACGGCAATCTGGAATGGTGGAACCGCGCGGCGGAAACCTTGCTCGGTCTGAAGACCCCGCAGGACAGCGGCCAACCGGTGACCAACCTGGTGCGCCATCCGCGCTTCAAGGAGTACTTCGAGCAGGACAGCTACGCCGAGCCGCTGGAAATCCCTTCGCCGACCAATGATCGCCTGCGCATTCAGCTGTACATCACCCGCTACGGCAACAATGAACACTTGATGCTGGTGCGCGACGTCACGCGCATCCATCAGCTGGAACAGATGCGCAAAGACTTCATCGCCAACGTTTCCCACGAACTGCGCACACCGCTGACGGTGATCTGCGGCTATCTGGAAACCCTGCTCGACAACGTCGAAGAGGTGAACCCGCGCTGGAGCCGAGCCCTGCAGCAAATGCAGCAACAAGGCGGGCGCATGCAGACGCTGCTCAACGACCTGTTGCTGCTGGCGAAACTGGAAGCCACTGATTACCCGTCGGACAACCAGCCAGTGCAGATCGACACGTTGCTGCAATCGATCAAAAGCGATGCGCAGCAATTGTCCGGCGCAAAAAAACAGCACATCACCCTCGAAGCCGATTCGAGCATTCTCCTCAAGGGCAGCGAGGCGGAGTTGCGCAGTGCGTTTTCCAATCTGGTGTTCAACGCGGTGAAGTACACCCCGGCCGAGGGCAATATCCGCATTCGCTGGTCGGGCGACGATCAAGGCGCGCACCTGAGCGTGCAGGATTCCGGGATCGGCATCGACAGCAAACACCTGCCGCGCCTGACCGAACGTTTCTACCGCGTCGACTCCAGCCGCAACTCCAACACCGGCGGCACCGGGCTGGGCCTGGCCATCGTCAAACACGTGTTGCTGCGCCATCGCGCACGGATGGAGATCAGCAGCGTGCCCGGCCACGGCAGCACGTTCACCTGCCATTTCGCCCCGGCTCAGGTGGCACATGCACGGGCGATCAGCGCCAGCGAATGATGCCGCCCGGCACGCGCCACTAGGCAATCGCCCGGTCAGCCGCTACATTGGCTGACTTGTGCCTGCCTTTCAGGCGCGGCTTTTACCTTCTTTTGAATCATACGGAACCCGCAAAACTCCATCATGGACCCTTCCCCTGGCTTGTCCCTCGCAACAATATTTGCCGATTTCGGCATGATCCTATTTGCTCTGATCCTGGTTTTGCTCAACGGCTTTTTCGTTGCGGCGGAATTCGCCATGGTCAAACTGCGCTCGACCCGCGTCGAGGCCATCGCTGAACAGAACGGCTGGCGCGGGCATATCCTGCGCACCGTACACAGTCAGCTCGATGCGTACCTCTCGGCGTGTCAGCTCGGTATCACCCTCGCCTCCCTGGGCCTGGGCTGGGTCGGTGAGCCGGCGTTCGCGCACATTCTTGAGCCGCTGCTGAGCGCGGTCGGTGTGCAATCGGCCGAGGTCGTCAAAGGCGTCTCGTTCTTCACCGCGTTCTTCATCATTTCGTACCTGCACATCGTCGTCGGCGAGCTGGCCCCAAAATCGTGGGCGATCCGCAAACCGGAGCTGCTGTCGCTGTGGACGGCGGTGCCGCTGTACGTGTTCTACTGGGCGATGTACCCGGCCATTTACCTGCTCAACGCCAGCGCCAACGCGATTCTGCGCATCGCCGGCCAGGGCGAACCCGGCCCGCACCACGAACACCATTACAGCCGCGAAGAACTGAAGCTGATTCTGCACTCCAGCCGTGGCCAGAACCCCAGCGACCAAGGCATGCGCGTGTTGGCCTCGGCGGTGGAAATGGGCGAGCTGGAAGTGGTCGACTGGGCCAACTCCCGCGAAGACCTGATCTCGCTGGAATTCAACGCGCCGCTGAAGGAAATTCTGGCGATGTTCCGTCGCCACAAGTTCAGCCGTTATCCGGTGTACGACAGCGAGCGTCAGGAGTTCGTCGGCCTGCTGCACATCAAGGATCTGCTGCTGGAACTGGCGGCGCTGGATCACATTCCCGAGTCGTTCAACCTGGCTGAACTGACTCGTCCGCTGGAGCGCGTGTCGCGCCATATGCCGCTGTCGCAGTTGCTGGAGCAGTTCCGCAAGGGCGGCTCGCACTTCGCCGTGGTCGAGGAGGCTGACGGCAACATCATCGGCTACCTGACCATGGAAGACGTGCTGGAAGTGCTGGTCGGCGACATTCAGGACGAACACCGCAAGGCTGAACGCGGCATCCTCGCCTATCAGCCGGGCAAGCTGCTGGTGCGTGGCGACACGCCGTTGTTCAAGGTGGAGCGTCTGCTTGGCATCGACCTCGACCACATCGAAGCGGAAACCCTCGCCGGCCTGGTCTATGAAACCCTCAACCGCGTGCCGGAAGAGGAAGAAGTGCTGGAAGTCGAAGGCCTGCGAATCATCATTAAAAAGATGAAAGGCCCGAAGATTGTGCTGGCGAAGGTGTTGATGCTCGATTGAGTGCAATGCGGGAAACCGCATTGCCTGTTAAAAGATCGCAGCCTTCGGCAGCTCCTACAGGGGATCGCATTCCAAATGTAGGAGCTGCCGCAGGCTGCGATCTTTTGCTTTTTACTGTTTGCCCAACGCAAAGTTGGGCAATGCCCCCAGCGGCTGGTTGAACTGGTAGGGAATCGACACCAGCCCCGCCGCGCTGTTGCGCTGCACCACAAAGTGCAGGTGTGGGCCGCTGCTGTTGCCGGTGTTGCCCGACAGCGCCAGCGGACTGCCGACCGTCACTTGCTGCCCTTCCCTGACGCTCACCGAACCTTGCTTCAAATGCAGGTACACACCCATCGTCCCGTCATTGTGCAACACGCGCACGAAGTTGCCGGACGGGTCGGTGCCGCGACCGCTCTGTGAGTTTTCGACCTTCACCACAACCCCCGCGCGCGCCGCGATGATTGGCGTGCCGACCGGCATGGCGATGTCCATCGCGTAACGATTCTTCGGCCCGAAGTGGCTGTACTGCCCCTCAGCACCCTGACTCAAGCGAAACGGCCCGCCGCGCCACGGTAGCGGATAGCGATAGCTCTGCGCGACGCCAACGGGGTTGCCGAGGGAATATTGAAACTGCGGCGAATATTGCAACGGTTGGCCGGCAGTAATCGGCGTCAACAGCGCCATCCGGGTTTTGCTGCGCGCCGGCAGCACCCGACGGATGGCTTTTGCCGGCGCACCGCGCACGTTGCTCAGGCTGATAAACGCCAGCGCGATCTCGACCGGCGCGTACAGGTCGTTGCGCACGAACACCACGTCGCCGCCCTTCTGCTTCTTGATGTCGAGGTACACCTGACGCTCCAGGTGCTCGACCATGCGATCCTGAAACACGAACTCCTTCGCGCCTTTGCTCGGGCGATCGCTGTACGAGACCACACCGTTGGCATCGGTGGATTTGTAGACAGTAACGGCCACAGCCGAGGTGGAGGCCAAGAGAAAACCGCAGAGAAACAGCAGGCGCGCGAACATGGGCAAGAGTCTGTCGAAGGAAGGCCTGAAAAGAGCCTAGCAGGTGAAACAGACCGGGGGAGTCGACAGATGTTTCAATTTGGCTAAAGGCAAAACAAAAGATCGCAGCCTTCGGCAGCTCCTACATTGGAATGCGATCCCCTGTAGGAGCTGCCGCAGGCTGCGATCTTTTCAGACGTGCCTCTTACGCGCCGGGGATGAAGTGCTTCTGCGCCGTGCCACGCGCGATCAAGCGGGAGATGTAGTCGAGCTTCTGTGCGTCCTGATCGACAAAGCGGAAGGTCAGTTGCAGCCATTCGCTGTCTGGCTTTTGCTCATGCGCGACCACCGCGTGCAGATAGCCATTGAGGCGGGCGATCTCGGCATTGTCGCCCTGCTCCAGATCGAGCACCGCGCTGTCGAGGATCTGCGGCAGGTTCTCGCTGCGCTTCACCACCAGCAGCGCTTCCTTGAGGCTCAACGCTTTGATCACGCATTGCTGCGTACCGCTTGGCAGCCGCAATTGGCCATGACCACGACCACCGCTTGGCGCTGCCGAAGCGGCAGGTGCTTTGACGGGCGGGCTGTTGAGCAAACCGCGAGCCGGTGCAGCTGCCGGGGCAGGTGCTGCCACCACGGGCGCTTTACCGCCGGTCAATGCGCTCAGGGAATCGTTGCCGAATGCCGAATTCATCTTGGTCGGGGCGCTGTTCATCAGGGCGTCGAGCTTGCCGATCTTGTTCAGGGCCTGTTTGACCTTGGTCAGCAGTTGCTCGTTGGTGAACGGTTTGCTGACGTAGCCGGAAACGCCGGCCTGAATCGCCTGCACTACGTTCTCTTTATCGCCACGGCTGGTGACCATGATGAAGGGCATGGTTTTCAGGTTGTCTTGCTCGCGGCACCAGGTCAGCAGTTCGAGGCCGGACATTTCCGGCATTTCCCAGTCGCACAGCACCAGGTCGAACGCTTCCTTGGTCAGCATGGCCTGAGCCTTTTTGCCGTTGATGGCGTCCTCGGTGCGGATCCCCGGGAAGTAATTGCGCAGGCACTTTTTCACCAGGTCACGAATGAACGACGCGTCGTCCACGACCAACACACTGATCTTGCTCATCCAACACCCCTATTAAAATCCCGGCAAGCATAACGCTGGCTGATGGCACATTGCCAAAACTCTTCAGTCACGCCGGGACTTTTCGTTCGCGGGTGCTGCTTTTTTATCGAAAGCTGTAAACGAAAACGCCCGGCCAAAGGGCCGGGCGCTTTACTCAGGCAATCTTACTTATCGTCAGCAACGTCCGGAACATTAGCGGTTTCGCCGCTTGTGCCTTGAACTTCTTCCTTCATGCGCTTGAGGCCCATGTGACGCACGTCGGTGCCGCGCACCAGGTAAATCACCAACTCGGAGATGTTGCGCGCGTGGTCGCCGATGCGCTCCAGCGAACGCAGCACCCAGATGATGCTCAACACGCGCGAGATAGAGCGCGGATCTTCCATCATGTAAGTCGCCAACTCACGCAGGGCGGTTTTGTATTCGCGGTCGATAATCTTGTCGTACTGCGCCACCGACAACGCCAGATCGGCGTCGAAACGGGCGAACGCGTCCAGCGCATCGCGCACCATGTTGCGCACCTGGTCGCCAATGTGGCGAACCTCGACGTAACCGCGTGGCGCCTCACCTTCTTCGCACAGCTGAATTGCGCGGCGGGCGATCTTGGTCGCTTCGTCACCGATTCGCTCCAGGTCGATCACAGACTTGGAGATGCTGATGATCAGACGCAAATCGGACGCCGCCGGCTGACGACGGGCAAGAATGCGCAGGCATTCTTCGTCGATGTTGCGTTCCATCTGGTTGATCTGGTCGTCGATCTCGCGCACCTGCTGAGCCAGACCGGAGTCGGCCTCAATCAGCGCGGTTACCGCGTCGTTGACCTGCTTCTCGACCAGCCCGCCCATGGCCAGGAGGTGGCTGCGCACTTCCTCAAGCTCAGCGTTGAACTGCGCAGAGATGTGATGGGTAAGGCCTTCTTTACTAATCATGTTGGCGTCCTTGGAGCGTCCGGTAAGGTGCGGTGGGCCGCAGCGTCAATTCTGTGAATAACCCGCAACTGTCAGCCATAACGACCGGTGATGTAATCTTCGGTCTGCTTCTTCGCCGGATTGGTGAACAGGGTATCGGTGTCGCCGAACTCCACCAGTTTGCCCATGTACATGAACGCCGTGTAATCCGAAACCCGCGCGGCCTGTTGCATGTTGTGCGTGACGATGACGATGGTGAACTTGGATTTCAGCTCGTAGATCAGCTCTTCGACTTTCAGGGTCGAGATCGGGTCGAGGGCCGAGCACGGTTCGTCGAGCAGCAGCACTTCCGGCTCAACCGCGATGGTACGGGCGATCACCAGACGTTGTTGCTGACCACCGGACAGGCCGAGTGCCGACTCGTGCAGACGGTCTTTGACCTCATCCCACAGTGCCGCGCCTTTCAACGCCCACTCGACCGCTTCGTCGAGGATGCGCTTCTTGTTGATGCCTTGAATGCGCAGGCCGTAGACCACGTTTTCGTAGATGGTTTTCGGGAACGGGTTGGGCTTCTGGAACACCATGCCGACGCGACGACGCAGCTCAGCCACGTCTTCGCCCTTGCGATAGATGTTGTTGCCGTACAGGTTGATCGCGCCTTCTACGCGGCAGCCGTCAACCAGATCGTTCATGCGATTGAAGGTGCGCAGCAGCGTGGATTTACCGCAGCCGGACGGGCCGATGAAGGCAGTCACGCGCTGTTTCGGAATGTTCATGCTGACGTCGAACAGCGCTTGTTTGTCGCCGTAGTACAGGCTCAGGCCCGGTACTTCGATGGCCACGGTTTCCTGTTCGAGGTTGAGGCTCTGCTTGTCGCGGCCCAGGGCAGACATGTTGATGCCGTGGGTATGTGCTTCGTGCTGCATGGGAGGCTCCCTGTGCTAACAAATTCGGTTCGGTTTTTTGTAGGAGTGAGCCTGCTCGCGATTCAGGCGCTGCGGTTTATCTATGAAACCGCGGTGTTGCCATCGCGAGCAGGCTCACTCCTACATAAGAAATCAGCTATCCAGTGCTTTGTATTTTTCGCGCAGGTGGTTGCGGATATACACCGCCGACAGGTTCAAGGTCGCGATCACCAGCACCAGCAACAGCGCCGTGGCGTACACCAGCGGGCGCGCCGCCTCGACGTTCGGGCTCTGGAAGCCGACGTCATAAATGTGGAAGCCCAGGTGCATGATCTTCTGATCGAGGTGCAGGTACGGGTAGTTGCCGTCCACCGGCAGCGACGGCGCCAGTTTCACCACACCCACCAGCATCAGCGGCGCTACTTCACCGGCGGCGCGGGCCACGGCGAGGATCATGCCGGTCATCATTGCCGGGCTGGCCATCGGGATCACAATCTTCCACAAGGTTTCAGCCTTGGTCGCGCCGAGGGCCAACGAGCCTTCACGCACGGTGCGCGGAATACGCGCCAGACCTTCCTCGGTCGCCACAATTACCACCGGCACCGCCAGCAGCGCCAGGGTCAGCGAGGCCCAGAGCAGACCCGGTGTACCGAAGGTCGGTGCCGGCAGTGCTTCAGGGAAGAACAAACGGTCGACCGAACCACCGAGCACGTAAACGAAGAAGCCCAGACCGAACACGCCGTAAACGATCGCCGGAACGCCGGCAAGGTTGTTCACCGCGATACGGATGATCCGCGTCAGGGTGTTCTGCTTGGCGTATTCACGCAGGTACACCGCTGCCAGCACGCCGAACGGGGTGACGATCATCGCCATGATCAGGGTCATCATCACGGTGCCGAAGATCGCCGGGAAAATCCCGCCTTCGGTGTTCGCTTCACGCGGGTCATCCGAAAGGAATTCCCAGATCTTGCTGAAGTAGAAACCGACCTTGGTGAACGTGCTCATCGCGTTCGGCTGGTAGGCGTGAACCACTTTGCCCAGACCGATTTCAATCTCTTTGCCGTTGGCGTCGCGAGCGGTCAACGCGTCGCGATTGAACTGCGCATGCAGGTCGGCCAGACGCGCTTCGATGTCCTGATAACGCGCGTTCAGTTCGGCACGCTCGGACTCCATGTCCGCCTGTGCGGTGGCGTCGAGTTTGCCTTCCAGTTCCAGTTTGCGACCATGCAGACGGATGCGTTCCAGCCCGGCGTTGATCGCACCGATGTCGGTTTTTTCCAGCGACTTCAGCTGTGCCGCCAGACCGTTTACCCGGTTGATCCGCGCTTGCAGTTCAGGCCAGGCAGCCTCGCCCGCGGCGATAACCTTGCCATCCTGTTTGACGTTGACCAGGTAGCCGTAGAAGTTGCCCCACTCGCGACGTTCGATCGCCATCAACTCGGGCGGCGTGGTCTGGTTGGTCAGCCAGTCGCCGACGATCCAGGTGAAGTCGTTGCCGTTCAAGTCACGGTTGCCGACCTTGATCAGCTCGCGGGTCATGAATTCCGGGCCAACGTCCGGCACCGGCAAACCGGCGCTCTTCAGACGAGCACGTGGCACTTCTTCTTTCTGTACCACTTCGCCAACGACCAGATGCTGGGCCTGACCCGGCACGTCGTAGCTGGCATGCACCAGATCCGCCGGCCAGAAGTGACCCAGACCGCGCACGGCAATCACTGCCAACAGGCCAATGGTCATGATGACCGCGATGGACACCGCGCCACCGCTGATCCAGACGCCCGGGGCGCCGCTCTTGAACCATCCTTTCAGGGAGTTCTGTTTCACAGACTTCTACCTTTGCTTAAAGCGACGAGTATTTCTTGCGCAGACGCTGACGAATCAGTTCTGCCAGGGTGTTCATGACGAAGGTGAACAACAGCAGCACCAGCGCCGAGAGGAACAGCACGCGGTAGTGGCTGCCGCCGACTTCCGACTCGGGCATTTCCACCGCGACGTTGGCGGCCAGGGTACGCAGGCCTTCGAACAGGTTCATTTCCATGACCGGAGTGTTGCCGGTGGCCATCAGCACGATCATGGTTTCGCCGACCGCACGGCCCATGCCGATCATCAGCGCCGAGAAGATCCCCGGGCTGGCAGTCAGGATCACCACGCGGGTCATGGTCTGCCACGGTGTGGCACCGAGGGCCAGCGAGCCGAGGGTCAGGCCGCGAGGCACACTGAACACGGCGTCTTCAGCGATCGAGTAGATGTTCGGAATTACTGCGAAGCCCATTGCCAGACCCACCACCAGTGCGTTGCGCTGGTCGTAAGTGATGCCGAGGTCGTGGGAGATCCACATGCGCATGTCGCCGCCGAAGAACCAGTTCTCCATGAACGGGCTCATGTACAGCGACAGCCAGCCGACGAACAGAATCACCGGGATCAGCAGCGCACTTTCCCAACCGTCCGGGACTTTCAGGCGGATCGATTCAGGCAGGCGGCTGAAGGTGAAACCGGCGACCAGAATGCCGATCGGCAACAACATCAGCAGGCTGAAAATGCCCGGCAAATGCCCTTCCACATACGGCGCCAAAAACAGACCGGCGAAGAAACCGAGGATCACCGTCGGCATCGCTTCCATCAGCTCGATCACCGGTTTGACCTTGCGGCGCATGCCCGGGGCCATGAAGTACGCGGTGTAGATCGCAGCAGCAACCGCCAGCGGCGCGGCCAGCAGCATCGCGTAGAACGCGGCTTTCAGGGTGCCGAAGGTCAGTGGCGAGAGGCTCAGTTTCGGTTCGAAATCGGTGTTGGCCGCGGTCGATTGCCAGACGTATTTAGGCTCGTCGTAGTTCTCGTACCAGACCTTGCTCCACAGTGCGCTCCACGACACTTCCGGGTGCGGGTTGTCGAGCAGCAGCGGTTGCAGCTTGCCGCTGGCTTCAACGATCACGCGGTTGGCGCGTGGCGACAGACCGAACAGGCCCTGGCCTTCTACCACTTGATCGACCAACAGCGTGCGGTGCGCGGTGCTGTGGAACACGCCGAGCTTGCCGCTGGCATCCAGCGCGAGGAAGCCTTTGCGACGCTCTTCGGCGGTGATTTCAACGATCGGCGTGGTGCCCATCTGGAAGGTGCGAATCTGCTTCAGACGCTGCTCGCCATCCGGGTCACGCGCCATGAACCACTGTGCCAGACCGCCCTTGGAGTCGCCAATGATCAGCGAGATACCACCGACCAACTGAGTGGAAGCGGTGACTTCAGCGTCGCCGTCTTCGAGCAGTTTGTAGCGACCGTTGAGGCTCTTGTCGCGCAGGCTGAACACGTCGGCCTGAGCACGCCCGTTGACCACGTACAGCCATTGCTGGCGTGGGTCGACGAAGATGTTTTTCACCGACTCGGTCATCTGCGGCAGATCGATACGCTTCTGCTCGTTGGTGACTTCGCCGGTCATCATGTTTTCTTCGCTGGTCAGCGACAACACGTTGAGTTGCGAACCGGTCGAGCCCACCAGCATCAGCGTGGTGTCGGTGGCGTTCAGGCTGACGTGCTCCAGCGCACCGCCGCTTTCGTTCAGCGCGATCGGCGTTTCGCCGTACGGATATTCGATGGCCGGGGTGATGGTTTTCTTGCCATCGGGGTAGCTGACTTTATAGGTGTGACGGAACACCAGCGCCTGACCGTTGGACAGGCCCACGGCCACCAGCGGATGACCCGGCTGATCTTCACCCAGCGAGGTCACGGTGGTGCCGGCCGGAACCGGCAGATCGACGCGCTTCAATTCAGCGCCACTGTCGATATCAAAGAACAGCGCCTGACCCTTGTCGGACACGCGCATGGCCACCTGATTCTGCTCTTCGAGCGAAATCATCAGCGGCTTGCCGGCGTCCTGCATCCAGGCGGGGGTGATCGCATCTTTCGCGGTCAGGTCGGCACCCTTGAACAGCGGCGCAACCACGTAGGCGAGGAAGAAGAAGATCAGGGTGATGGCTGCCAGCACCGCCAGGCCGCCAACGAGGACGTACCAACGGGTGAAGCGATCCTTGAGCGCGCGAATGCGGCGCTTGCGTTGCAGCTCAGGCGTATTGAAATCAATGCGCTTGGGAGGGGAAGTCGTAGTCATTGGGGAATTGGCCAGATCATTCATGCGCACACCCTAGCGATCCTGTATGACAGAAAGATGACAATGCAGTGACGCACCAAATCCACCGCCAGCGGGTACTGGCAGCGGATCGAAGAATTCGAAGGTTCGCGGTGCCCTGTGGGGCCCGCCTGAAACCTGCTGTAACGGAAACGTTTGAAACCTGTGTAGGAGCTGACGAGGGAACCGAGGCTGCGATCTTTTGATCTTGCAGTCAGAGGCCAGATCAAAAGATCGCAGCCTCGTTTCACTCGACAGCTCCTACAGGGGTTCCTGCAGATCCGGGAATTAGCCCGGATCTACGGGGTTACTTCTTTGCGACTTCAGCGCCGCCTTCTTGCAGACCGAGGTCAGCCAGTGCTTTTGCAGCAACTTTGGCTGGCAGCGGGATGTAGCCGTCTTTCACCACAACTTCCTGGCCCTGTTTCGACAGCACCAGTTTCACGAACTCAGCTTCCAGCGGAGCCAGAGGCTTGTTCGGGGCTTTGTTGACGTACACGTAGAGGAAACGCGACAGCGGGTACTTGCCGTTCAGGGCGTTTTCTTCGGTGTCTTCGATGAAGTCAGTGCCGCCCTTCTTGGCCAGAGCAACGGTTTTCACGCTAGCGGTTTTGTAGCCGATGCCCGAGTAACCGATGCCGTTCAGCGAGGAGCTGATCGACTGCACAACCGACGCCGAACCTGGTTGTTCGTTTACGTTTGGTTTGTAGTCGCCTTTGCACAGGGCTTCTTCTTTGAAGTAGCCGTAGGTGCCGGATACCGAGTTACGACCGAACAGCTGCACTGGCTTGTTGGCCAGGTCGCCGGTCACGCCCAGGTCGCCCCAGGTTTTCACGTCGGCTTTGGCGCCGCACAGACGGGTCGACGAGAAGATCGCGTCAACCTGTTCCATGGTCAGGTGCTGGATCGGGTTGTCCTTGTGCACGAACACAGCCAGGGCATCCACAGCCACCGGGATAGCGGTTGGCTTGTAGCCGTACTTCTGCTCGAAAGCAGCCAGTTCGGTGTCCTTCATCTTGCGGCTCATCGGGCCCAGGTTGGAGGTGCCTTCAGTCAGCGCAGGTGGCGCAGTGGCGGAGCCAGCGGCCTGAATCTGGATGTTAAAGTACGGGTATTCTTTTTTGTAGTTCTCAGCCCAGATGGTCATGAGTTAGTCCAGGGTATCGGAG
>NZ_JBIVMX010000086.1:0-19147 GCF_044753305.1 Pseudomonas sp. NPDC088429
TGAAAGGGGCGCCAAACGCGTTTCAAGCCTGTAAAGGTGTAAACGATGTCCCCGGTCTAATTTGTAAAGGATGTACCGGTCTCTACAGTGAGGGTGCTTTTGACCTTCAACCTTCCGTCACTTCCCCTAAATTTCCCTTGCTCGCCCGAACCCGTTTCGGTTATCACTTTGTACATGATTAGACAGGTACGATTTGACAAGAAACAACGGGTGGTCGACGAGCTCGTCCGGCGCATCGAAAGCGGCCTCATGGAGGATGGCTTTCTGTTGCCCGGCGAGCATCAGTTGGCTCAAGAATTCAAAGTCAGCCGTGGCACGCTGCGCGAAGCGCTGGCCGAACTGAAGCGGCGTAAATATATCGCCACACAAAGCGGGGTCGGTTCGATCGTCACCTTCGACGGTGTCGCCCTCGACCAGCGCAGCGGTTGGGCGCAGGCGCTGGCCGACAGCGGCGCGATGATCAACACCGAAGTGTTGCGTCTGGAAGCCGTGACCCGGCCCGATCTGCTCGCGCGTTTTGGCACTGACCAATTCATCACCCTCGACCGTCGTCGCCGTTCCACTGAAGGCACGCTGGTGTCCCTTGAACGTTCTTTGATGCCGGCCACCGGCGGCCTGGAAAGCCTGCCGCGCGTCGGTCTGATCGACAATTCCCTGACCATCACCCTGGCGGCCTACGGCTACGTCGGCGAGCGCGGCGATCAATGGATCGGCGCCGAACCGCTGAATGCCGTCGACGCTGAACTGCTCGGGCGCGCGGAAGGCACGGTGTTCCTCAAGGCCCTGCGCACCACCTACGATCGGCAGAACCGTTTTATGGAACTGGTCGAAAGCCTGCTCGACCCGGTGCATTTCCGTCTGCACCTGCAATTTGGAGAATCGAAATGACCCCGCTCAACCGTGCCCTCGGCGCTTTCTATGGCCTGGCCCTCGGCGACGCGCTGGGCATGCCGACGCAATCGCTGAACCGCGAAACCATCGAGGCGCGCTTCGGCCAGATCACCGATCTGCAAGATGCCGGGCCGCTGCAACCGATCGCCGCGAACATGCCTAAAGGCTCGATCACTGATGACACCGAACAGGCGATTCTGGTCGGCGAATTGTTGGTCGAAGGCAATGGCCACATCGAACCGGCCATCCTCGCGCAACGCCTGATCGAGTGGGAAGCCGCGATGCAGGCCAAGGGCTCGCAGGACTTGCTCGGCCCGTCGACCAAACGCGCTATCGAAATGATCCTCGCCGGCCACTCGCCGGAAGAGGCCGGGCGTTACGGCACCACCAATGGTGCAGCGATGCGCATTACACCGGTCGGCATCGCGGCGGATGTCGCCAATCCTGAGCGTTTTATTGGCGCCGTGGTGCAGGCCTGCCAGGTCACTCACAACACCACGCTGGGGATTTCCAGTGCGGCGGCGGTGGCGGCGGTGGTGTCTGCGGGTATCAACGGCATGGATCTGGGCGAGGCGTTGAACCTCGGTCAGCAAATCGCTCAGCAAGCGGAAGCGCATGGTCACTGGGTTGCCGGTGGGCGTATCGCTTCGCGGATCAGTTGGGCGCGCAGCATCAGCGTCGACAGCGACAACGCGTTGCTCGCCGATCTGCTCTACGACGTGATCGGTACATCGGTGGCGTCGCAGGAATCGGTGGTGGTCTCGTTCGCGCTGGCGCAGCAAGTGGCCGTCGGTGAGATGAGCGCGTTTGATGCGCTGTGCATGGCCGCCAGTCTCGGTGGCGACACCGACACCATCGCGGCGATTCTTGGGGCGATGCTTGGGGCCTGCCTGGGTCTTGAGAGTTGGCCTGTCGAGATGATTGATACGGTGAAGACCGTCAATCATTTGGAGCTAGAGCCGTTGGTGCAGGGGCTGTTGGCTTTGCGCTGACAGGGCTGACGCTTTCGCGGGCAAGCCTTGCTCCTACAAGTGGCTTATCGCGGCTTTTGTAGGAGCAAGGCTTGCCCGCGAAGGCCACACCGCAAATTTCGAATATTTAACCCGCAATGGATCGCGCAGACAGGCCCGGGACGGCCGCGATGTCTTGTCATTCTGAGTCATTGCCACAACCACAAAAAAGGCAAACAGGAGCATTTTTCATGAGTTCATCAAACGCCGGGCAAAGCGCCGGGCAACTGGAAACCCGCGGCATCGAGCCGGTGCCGGAAGCCGAGTGCAACGGTCATCCGCTGCAACTGTTCTGGGTCTGGTTCGCCGCCAACATTTCCATCCTCGGTCTGCCGCTGGGCGCCACGCTGGTCGCGTTTCGCGGGTTGGCGATCTGGCAAGCCATCATCGTCGCAATCATCGGTGCTGCCGGCTCGTTTGCCGTGGTCGGGATCATCTCGATTGCCGGTCGCCGTGGCCGTGCGCCGAGCCTGACCCTGTCACGCGCAATCTTCGGCGTGCGCGGCAATATCGGCCCGACGCTGGTCTCGCTGATGTCGCGTCTGGGCTGGGAAACGGTCAACACCACCACCGCGGCATTCGTGCTGCTGTCGCTGTGCTCAATCCTCTTCGGCTCGCCGGTTGAAGCGAAAAGCGCTCCGGTACTGACGCTGATTTTCATCGCCATTTTCGTCCTGCTGACCTTGTCGGTTTCCGGCCTCGGTCACGCGACGTTGCTGGTGATTCAGAAGTGGGCGACCTACGTGTTCGGCGCGCTGAACATTCTCGTCGGCGGCTTCCTCTGCGCCACCATCGACTGGAGCGCGGTGTTCAACGCCACGCCGGCACCGATGAGCGCAATGATCATCGGCATCGGCACCATGGCTGCCGGCACCGGCATCGGTTGGGCCAACGCCGGCGCTGACATGTCGCGCTATCAACATCGCAGCGTCAAAGCCGTACGCTTGGTCGCGTCGGCAGCATTCGGCGCAGGCATTCCGCTGGTGTTGTTGATCACCCTCGGCGGCTTGCTCTCGGTGGGCAACAACGACCTGGCTTCGGCGACTGACCCGATCGTGGCGATCCGCGACATGCTGCCAACCTGGATGGCCGTGCCTTACCTGATCACCGCATTCGGTGGCCTGCTGCTGTCGAACAACCTGTCGGTGTACTCCGCCGGTTTGACCACGCTGACCCTCGGTCTGAAGGTCAAGCGCGTCTACGCCGTGGTGGTCGATATCGTTGCGATTTTCGCCGGTTCGATTTACTTCATGCTGATCGCTGACAGCTTCTACGGCCCGTTCATCACCTTCATCTCCTTGCTGGCAGTGCCGATCACCGCGTGGGTCGGGATCTTCATCGTTGACCTGATTCACCGTCACTACTACAGCCCGACAGACTTGCTCGACGTCAGCCCGCGCAGCGCCTACTGGTACAACGGCGGCATCGAGTGGCGTGCGTTCGGCGCGTGGGCGATTGCCATCGTGCTTGGCTTCAGCTTCACCACCATTGGCACCACCGCTGAAAATGTCTGGTTCAAGGGCTTCCTGTCCGACTCGTGGCTGGGCCACAACGGCCTCGGCTGGATCGTGACCTTCGTGGTCGCCGGTGGCATTTACTTCGTCCTCGGCGGGGCGAAAGATCGCCGCGCCGCGCCAACCGAGAATGCTCATGCCTAAGATGCTGCACACCGGCCAGGTCATCATCGACCTGGTCATGGCCGTGGATAAACTGCCGCAGATTGGCGGTGATGTGCTCGCGCAGTCGGCTGGTTTCGAAGCCGGTGGCGGCTTCAACGTAATGGCGGCGGCGGTGCGTAATGGCTTGCCGGTGGTGTACCTCGGTCGCCATGGCACCGGGCGTTTCGGTGATTTGGCGCGTGATGCGATGACTGTCGAAGGCATTCATATCGGCATCAAAGAACGTGCGCCCCGCGACACCGGTTTGTGTGTGGCGCTGACTGATGCCTCGGCTGAGCGCAGTTTCATTTCCTACATCGGCGCTGAGGGTGAAGTGACCGAGGACGATCTGAATAGCGTTGCCGCCGAGGCGGGCGATTACGTTTATCTCAGCGGTTACAGCTTGCTTCACGAAGGCAAGGCGCAGGCGTTGCTCGACTGGACGCTGGCGTTGCCGGGCTCGGTCAACGTGGTCTTCGATCCGGGCCCGCTGGTGGAATCGCCGGATTCGCCGATGATGCAGGCGCTGCTGCCACGCATTGATGTGTGGACGAGCAACAGCGTTGAAGCGCTGCGGTTTACCGGTGCTGAAGACATTGCGCTGGCGCTGGATCGGCTGGCTGAGCATCTGCCCAAAGAGGTGTTGATGGTCGTGCGCGACGGGCCGCAGGGTTGCTGGATTCATCAGGCTGATGAGCGTCGGCATGTGCCGGGGTTTACTGTGAAAGCGGTGGACAGCAATGGCGCTGGCGATGCGCATGCCGGGGTGTTTGTTGCCGGGTTGGCGCAGGGTTTGAGTGCGCATGAAGCGGCGCGGCGGGCGAATGCGGCGGCGGCCATTGCGGTGACCCGCTGGGGGCCGGCGACCTCGCCGGGGGCGGCTGAGGTGGATGCGTTTATCCGCGAGTCCGGCGGCGCTTGATAGATAGCTTTCGCGAGCAAGCCCGCTCCCACATTGGATCTGTGTCGCACCTAAATCCCCTGTAGGAGCTGCCGCAGGCTGCGATCTTTTGATCTTCAAAATCAAAAGATCGCAGCCTGCGGCAGCTCCTACAGGGGGATGTGTCAACTGGCCTCGCGCAGCGCCTCGATCAACTGCTGCTTACGCATCGAAGACCGCCCCGGAATTTTCTTGGCCCGGGCCTCCTTCATCAAACTATCAACCGTCTGCGCATCCCGCGAAGCCGTGCTGTTACGCGAATGTCCCTCGCGACTGGCCACTGCGCGTCGCGACGACTCTTTGCGATCTTCAGACTTGGCACTCGCCGGTTTCTTGCGCCCGGAACCGCCGGCCTTGTCGCCGCCGCCCGATTGTTTGTTCACCGTCGCCCAGGCTCGCGCTTCGGCTTCATCCTTCGGCACGCCCTTATTTTCGTAGCTGTCTTCGATGTGCTCGGCTTTGCGCTTTTGCTCGGCGGTGTATTTTTCTTTGCTTCCACGAGGCATGGGATTTCTCCTTGCATCCGTAGATGAATTGCCATGTAGGAGCTGCCGAAGGCTGCGATCTGTTGATCTTGAAAATCAAAAGATCGCAGCCTGCGGCAGCTCCTACATAATTTACGATCACACGATCACACGATCACACGATCACACGATCACACGATCACACGATCACACGATCACATTGCTCAGCTATCGAGCTTACGCGCCGCTTCAACCCCGGCCGCGCTGAGCTTGATCGGCAGGTTCAGCGAATGTTCGCCGGCTTCGTTGCAGGTCACATGGCCGTGGTGAATCAGTCCGCGATCCTGCAAAGCGGCGAGGGCGCCGGCCACGACTTTCTCGCCCCGGTAATTGTCCAGCACCTCCTTGCCAAGACCACTCGGGTGGGCGTGCAGCAGGCGGGTGAGGACTTCTTTTTCCAGGTTTTTATCGACGTTCATGGTTACCTCTTCATTGGATTGAATAGGACGCTCGCGTCGGCGAACTACTGACCGGAGCCTTCGGAACCGGAACCACCCGTGGTGGATTTGGAGCCGACGCCGGGGCCCGCGTTGTCGGGCATGCCGGGGGCGTCGGGGGTGTTCATGCCGCCCTGACGACCCGGGTCACTGCCCTGCGTGCGCGGATCAGTGCCGGTGGCCGGCGGCTGATTGATCAACGGCACGCCCGAACCATCGGTGTTCATGCCGGGAGCACTGTTGATGGCGGGGGCGCGAGGCGGGGTCGGGTCGGTAGGGCCGGTGCCTGCCGCAGTGGCGGATGCGGCGAACACCGCAGGGCAGAGCAGGGCGCTGAATACGAAAGCGGTCAACCTTGACGAGATCATAGGGCTTCTCCAGTGATTGGAATCCTTACCTGTCGTTGGTCTGCCCTGTGATCCGATTGGTGCCTGATGAACGACGAACGGTCTAAATCGCCTCCACCGTTTTTACGTTGAGTCGGCGCCAGAGCAGACGGCCCAAGGTGATAAGCCAGTTGATCAAAGCCACCGCCAATACCGTGAGCAACAACGTCGCCATGCCGTGTTCAACGATGATTTTCCCGGCCAGCAATGGAAAGCCAAACACGCCGATAAAATACGAAAGGCTGAACAGCAGCAGCGCTTGTGAAGTGGTACCCGTCGGTGCTTCGTTCGCCGCGAGTCCGTTGATCACCGAATAGGTCAGGCCATATCCAACGCCAAGCATCAGCGCCGCCAGCAGATAGGTGAATCCGCTGTGCACACCAAACGCGAACAGCACGATCGAGCCAAGCATCAGCCCCGATAACAGACACGAAGCGCGCAGCGGATCACGCTTGACCACGTAACCAGCGATCAACATCCGGCTGCTGATCGCTGCGCTCATGAAACCGAGGAAGAACAGCGAATAATCCAGCGAGCGCGCCGCCGCATAACTGGTCTGAAAACTCGACAGCCCGCCGAACACACAGCCGCCGAGCCCGACCATGATGATCGGAAACACGGCGCGCGAGCTGAGCACTTGGCGGGTCGCTTGCCAACTGATTCTCGCGGCAGAGGTGGCTTGCGTGCTTTTCAATCGAGCGCCGAGACGCCAGAACAGCAGCACGCCGATCAGGCTCGCCAATGCCGCCAGATAAAACGCCGACGTCACCGGCAACCCCAGCGCACTGGCTGCGCGCCCGAGTAACGGGCCGCTGCCGATGCCGGTCATCATGCTGCCGGACAGCAACGCGAAGTACTTGGCCCGCTGCGCCGGAGTTACCAGACTGGCAACAATAATCGGCCCCAACGTGTAAAAAACACCCCAGCCCAACCCCAGCAGCAAACCGAAAAACAGCAGCAGATGCCCGAACCCCGGCGTCATCGCAAAACCCAGGCTCGCCGCTACCAGCAACAACCCGAACAGCGCAATCGACCGCGCCGCACCGAGCATGTCCGACAAATGCCCGGACACCAGCACCGCGACAAACGTACTGAGCATCGCCGCCGAAATTACGCTGCCGGCATCGTGTTCATTACCGCCGCGTGAACCGATCAACAGCGACAGCAAAAACGTCGAGCCATACGACAGCGACAACAGATAACTGGCGAGGCAGAACAGGCCGAACAACTTGCCTGACACCTGGGGTGTTGCTTGCGACATGACGCGGTTCCTTGACCGGGAAAATTGAGCGTCATCTGTTTAACACGTCGGGCCTGTGGGTTAGGTGCGCGGTTGGCGAAGTCAGGTTCAGCACAGGCCGGAGTAACCATTCAGACGATGCCGATTTCTTCCATCAGTTGCTCCATAAAACCCTTCAGACGCTCATGACGTATCTGCGCCAGACGCTGGCCGGCGACAGTCTGGAAACCGTCGGCGAGGTGCAGCAGTTTGGTCTGGAAGTGGTCGAGGCAGAAACGCTTGTCGTCGTAATCGCGATGTTTCGCCTGCGGATCTTGCGGGTCGTACAGCGCCGACCCCATGCGCCCGGCGATATAAAACGTGCGGGCGACGCCGAGCATGCCCAGCGAGTCGAGGCGGTCAGCGTCCTGGACGATCTTCGCTTCGAGGGTGAGCGGGGTGATGTTGGCGGAGAAGCTGTGGGCTTCGATGGCGTGGCCGACGCTGGCGATTTTATCGCTGGGCCAGTTCAGTTCGGCGAGCACTGACGACGCTTTTTCTGCGGCCAGACGCGAGGCTTGTGAACGCAGCGGCGAGTTCTTTTCGACGGCCACGCAATCGTGCAGCAGCACGGCCGCGAGCAAGACCTCGAGATCGCCACCTTCTTCCTCATGCAACGTGCGCACGTTGTGCCAGACCCGCTGCAAATGCGCGAGGTCGTGCGCGCCGTCGTCGGGTATTTCCAGAGCGTGGGGCAGTAACTCTGCGGCGAGATCGATTAAAGGAGTAAAAGCTGTAGCTGACATAGACATCCTGTTCATGGTCTCAGTAAACCCTGTGGCGAGGGAGCTTGCTCCCGCTCGGCTGCGAAGCAGTCGTAACCCGGCAACCCCGGTCAACCTGACCCACCACATTGACCGTATTTGGGGCTGCTGCGCAACCCAGCGGGAGCAAGCTCCCTCGCCACAAAAGCAACACAGCCTTAGTATGGCGTTTTCCTTTTCCGACAAGGCCCGTCCATGACGATCGAAATCCGCCCGGCGACCCCCAGCGATGCCCCGCAAATCCTCGCCTTCATCACTGAACTCGCCGATTTCGAAAAGGCCCGCCACGAAGTCATCGCCAGCGTCGCCGACATCGAACGCAGCCTGTTCGGCGAAGGCGCCACCGCCCACGGCCTGATCTGCCTGCGCGACGGCTTGCCGATCGGTTTCGCCGTGTTCTTCTTCAGCTACTCGACCTGGCTCGGCAGCAACTGCCTGTACCTCGAAGACCTCTACATCACCCCCGAACAACGCGGCGGCGGCGCCGGCAAAACCCTGCTGCGCCACTTGGCAAAAATCGCCTGCGACAACGACTGCGGCCGTTTCGAATGGAGCGTCCTCGACTGGAACACGCCAGCGATCGACTTCTACAAATCCTTGGGCGCACAACCGCAGGAAGAGTGGGTGAGGTATCGCATGGACGGCAAGGTATTGCGTGAGTTTGCTGAAGGGCAATGAATACGCGGTTTTTTGATTGTCGGCGGTTCATTGCTCGCATTTTACAGGAGCGCAAAGTGCCTAGATTACTGTTGCTGCTGGTCTTTTTGGCGTGCACGTCCTGTGCGATGAATCACGGCAAACCGATCGCGAAAATCACCTACTCAGGTGTGGAGCGTTATCAGGACACCCGGATTTATCAGGTCAGCTTCAAATCCGATGTCGACGTGCTCGACCTGTTCAAGTCGAGGATCAGTCAGACACTGCTGTGTTCTTTGAATGGGGATACGGATTTTTCGGTGGCTCATCGCATCGATCAATATGCCGAGGGGATGATTGAGCGCAAGTCATCGGCCAACGAGTTCAAAGCTGATCTGCTCTTCAGCCAAGTCAAAGACGCCAGCAGTGACAGCGTGATGAGCAGCGATCAGATGAAAGCGGTGTTGCAGCAGAAAAAAACGATTGTCTGCAAGGTTCGAGTCAACGCGTATTCGTACAAGACCTATTTTTCCGAATCGATGGAAATACCTTCGGCGGACCTGTTGAGAGAAGTCGGCAACTATTGATTCCGGCGACGCAAGCGGTTGAACAAAATGGCGCGATACCTGACTGGATCGCGCCTTTTTGTTGCCTGCACTTCTTTAAATTTATTCCCATAATATGGGATGCAAAATTACATATTGAGATTTTGTTCTCGGAGGGGCTATAGTCCATCGCACTCACTGCCAAAAACAAAACAGGTGAAGCGATGCTGGCGCAATTGATCGCGCTCGATTGGGGGACGACCTCATTACGTGCTTACAAACTCGCGGCGGACGGTGTGGTGCTGGAGCAGCGCGCGCTGTCGTCCGGGATCATGCAGTTGCCCAAGACCCCGCGAATCATCAACGGTCGCGAATGCGCCGATGGTTTTGAATTGGCTTTCGATGAAGCCTGCGGCGACTGGCTCGATGCGCAGCCGGATCTGCCGGTGATTGCTTGCGGCATGGTCGGCAGTGCGCAGGGCTGGCGTGAAGCAGCCTACTGCGAGACGCCGGCGAACGTCGCCAATCTCGGAAACTCCCTACAAACAGTTGTCAGTCTGCGCGGCACCGTCGTGCATATCGTGCCGGGCGTGATTCAGCGCTCGCGTTTGCCGAACGTGATGCGCGGCGAAGAAACCCAAGTGCTGGGTGTTCTGCAGAATCTGCCGGTCGAGGCGGGCGCTGATCTGTTGATCGGTCTGCCGGGCAGTCATTCGAAGTGGGTCGACGTGGTCGATGGCTGCATCACCCGTTTCGACACGTTCATGACCGGCGAAGTGTTCGCCGTGCTCAGCGAACACAGCATCCTTGGCCGCACCCAGCAAGTCAGCGCGACGTTCGATGCTCAGGCATTTGACCGTGGTGTGCAGATTGCGCAGTCGGCGGACGGCGAACTCGGCGTGCTGTCGACCTTGTTCAGTGCCCGCACGCTGGGCCTGACCGGTGAACTGAGCCCCACGGCGCAGGCGGATTATCTGTCCGGCCTGATGATCGGCCATGAATTGGCCGCACTGGCCAGCGCTCAACGCCGACGCCGCAACAACCCGAATCTTCCTTCGATCATCCTCATCGGCAACGCGCAACTGTGCGCGCGCTACCGCCGTGCCCTCGACGCCTGTGGTTTCACCAAGGTGACGCTGGCCGAGCAGGCCACCGAGCGTGGTTTGTGGCAACTGGCGCTGGCCGCCGGACTGATCGATTCCTCATCCCGTTAACCCTGACTGGAGGCCTGACATGCTCAAGCAAGCATTGGCGCAAAACGGTCTGATCGCGATTCTGCGTGGCCTGCACCCGCAGGAAGCCGCCGCTGTCGGAGAAGTCCTGTATGCCGCCGGATTTCGCGTCATCGAAGTACCGCTAAATTCCCCATCGCCGTACGAAAGTATCCGCATCCTGCGCAAGACCTTGCCCGCCGATTGCCTGATCGGTGCCGGCACAGTGTTGACGCCGGAGCAGGTCGAGTTGGTGAAAGAGGCCGGCGGCCAAGTGATCGTCATGCCGCACAGCGATGCCAAGGTGTTGCGCGCGGCGAAAGCGGCGGGGCTGTTTCTGTCGCCGGGTGTTGCCACGCCGACCGAAGCGTTTGCGGCGCTGGCGGAGGGCGCGGACATTCTCAAGCTGTTCCCGGCCGAGCAGATGGGTCCGGCAGTCGTCAAAGCCTGGCTTGCGGTGTTGCCGTCCGGGACGGTGCTGGCGCCGGTTGGCGGCATCACGCCGGACAACATGCAGGCGTTTATCGACGCTGGCGTGAAAGGTTTCGGCCTCGGTTCCGGCCTGTTCAAACCGGGCATGACCCCGGAGCAAGTGGCGGTGAATGCCAAGGCCTACGTGGCCGCGTGGAAGGCCCTTCGCTAAGTATTCTGGCGCTGCGTGCGCTATCCAGATAAGAGCTGCATTTACAAAAAGAGAGCAGAGATGAAAATCACCAAACTCACGACCTTCATCGTTCCGCCGCGCTGGTGCTTCCTCAAGATCGAAACCGACGAGGGCGTGACCGGTTGGGGCGAGCCTGTGGTTGAAGGGCGCGCGCACACCGTTGCCGCGGCTGTCGAAGAATTGTCCGACTACCTGATCGGTAAAGACCCGCGCAACATCGAAGACATCTGGACGGTGCTGTATCGCGGCGGTTTCTACCGTGGCGGCGCGATCCACATGAGTGCGCTGGCCGGCATCGATCAGGCGCTGTGGGACATCAAAGGCAAGGCCCTCGGCGTGTCGGTGAGTGATCTGCTCGGCGGCCAGGTGCGCGACAAGATTCGTGTGTATTCGTGGATCGGCGGCGACCGTCCGGCCGACACCGCGCGTGCGGCGAAAGAGGCGGTGAGCCGTGGTTTCACTGCGGTGAAAATGAACGGCACCGAAGAGCTGCAATTCCTCGACTCCTTCGAGAAAGTCGATCTGGCACTGGCCAACGTTGCCGCCGTGCGTGACGCGGTCGGGCCGAACGTCGGTATCGGCGTCGACTTCCATGGCCGCGTGCACAAGCCGATGGCCAAGGTGCTGATGAAGGAACTCGATCCATACAAACTGATGTTTATCGAAGAACCGGTGCTCAGCGAAAACTACGAAGCGCTGAAAGAACTGGCGCCGTTGACCAGCACACCGATTGCCCTCGGAGAGCGCTTGTTCTCGCGTTGGGACTTTAAACGCGTGTTGAGCGAAGGTTACGTCGACATCATCCAGCCGGACGCTTCCCACGCCGGTGGCATCACCGAAACCCGCAAGATCGCCAACATGGCCGAAGCCTACGACGTCGCGCTGGCGCTGCATTGCCCGCTGGGGCCGATTGCGCTGGCAGCGTGTCTGCAACTGGACGCGGTTTGTTACAACGCGTTTATCCAGGAGCAAAGCCTGGGCATCCATTACAACGAGAGCAATGATTTGCTCGACTATGTGAAGGATCCGCGGGTGTTCGATTACGACAAAGGCTTCGTGAAGATTCCGAACGGGCCGGGGTTGGGCATCGAGATCAACGAGGAATACGTGATCGAGCGCGCGGCGGTTGGGCATCGTTGGCGCAACCCGATCTGGCGCCATGCCGATGGCAGCTTTGCCGAGTGGTGAGTCGTCCCTGACTCACCCGATGGGATCGTTCCCACGCTCTGCGTGGGAACGCCTCAATGGGCGCTCTGCGTCCGCTTTTGGGACGCGGAGCGTCCCGGGCTGCATTCCCACGCAGAGCGTGGGAACGATCAGGCCTCAGGCCGACCTCAATAAACATAAAAAGAGGCTCTCCCCATGCAACCGCAAACCCTCACCGGGCAGGCGTCTTTAGTCGCGCCCAGCCGCAAGCGGTTTTTCATCATGGTGTTGCTGTTTATCACCGTGGTCATCAACTACCTCGACCGCAGCAACCTGTCGATTGCTGCGCCGGCGCTGACCAGTGATCTGGGCATCGACCCGATCCACGTCGGCCTGATCTTCTCCGCGTTCGGCTGGACCTACGCTGCCATGCAGATCCCCGGCGGCTGGCTGGTCGATCGCGTGCCGCCGCGCATTCTCTATAGCGTCGCTTTGCTGTTGTGGTCGATCGCCACGGTGATGCTCGGTTTCGCCGCCAGTTTCATCGCGCTGTTCGTGCTGCGCATGGCCGTCGGTGCACTGGAAGCACCGGCCTATCCCATCAACAGTCGCGTTGTAACAACCTGGTTCCCCGAGCGTGAACGCGCCACGGCCATCGGTTTCTACACCTCCGGGCAGTTCGTTGGTCTGGCATTTCTGACCCCGGTTCTGGCCTGGCTGCAACACGAATTCGGCTGGCACATGGTGTTCGTCGCGACCGGCGCTGTCGGCATTATTTGGGCGGCGATCTGGTACGCGGTGTATCGCGAGCCACGGGATTTTAAAGGCGCCAACGATGCCGAAATCGACCTGATCCGCGAGGGCGGTGGTCTGGTTGATATTCAAAAAGAATCGGCCAAGGTCAAAGCCAAATTCAGATGGACCGATCTCGGTATCGTTCTGACCAAACGCAAATTGTGGGGCATCTACCTCGGCCAGTTCTGCCTGAACTCGACGCTGTGGTTTTTCCTGACGTGGTTCCCGACGTACCTGGTGAAATATCGCGGTATGGACTTCATCAAGTCCGGCCTGCTCGCGTCGCTGCCGTTTCTTGCCGCGTTCGTTGGCGTGTTGTGCTCGGGGTTCTTTTCCGACTTCTTGATCCGTCGCGGCTACACCGTCGGCTTTGCGCGCAAGTTGCCGATCATTGGCGGGCTGCTGATTTCCACCTCGATCATCGGCGCCAATTTCGTTGAGTCGACGCCGCTGGTGATTGCCTTTCTGGCGCTGGCGTTCTTCGGTAATGGCCTGGCCTCGATCACTTGGTCGCTGGTCTCGACACTTGCGCCGGCTCGCTTGCTCGGCCTGACCGGCGGGGTGTTCAACTTCATCGGCAACCTCTCGGCGATCACCACGCCGATCGTGATCGGCTTCCTCGCCAGCGGCGATTCGTTCGCGCCGGCGATCACTTATATCGCGGTGCTCGCATTGATCGGTGCTTTGTCCTACGTGCTGCTGGTCGGCAAGGTCGAGCGTATCGAGTTGTAGTGGTCTGCGTCGGGCGACCATAATGCCGCCCGTTCCCTCGCTCAACGGTAAAGGCTGGATATGCAGGAAGACGCTCCGGAAAAAACCAAGGACGCCGCGCCCACCGGCACCCAGACGCTGTTGCGCGGCCTCGGTGTGGTGCAAGCGGTGGCCAGTGGCGCCCGTGATCTCAAGGAAATTGCCCGGCTGATCGGCACCACACGCAGCACCACTCATCGTCTGGCCAGTTGCCTGGTTGATGAGCGTTACCTGCGCGTGGTGCCGCAAGTCGGTTATCTGCTCGGGCCGAAGCTGATCGAACTGGGTTTTCAGGCGCGCGAAGAGTTGCCGCTGGTGAGCCTGGCCGGGCCGTATCTGGACGAGTTGTCGGCGCTGACCGGCGACACCGTGCACTTGGGCATTCGTGAAGGTGATGAAGTGCTGTATCTGCTGAAGAACCCGGGGCGCAATGGCCCGGAAATGCGTTCGCGGGTCGGCCATCGCATGCCGTTGGCGCGCACCGGGATTGGCAAGGCGTTGATGCTCGATGACTCGCCGAAAGATTGGCAGCGGCTGTACGACATCAGTCTGCCGGCGGGTGGGAAAAGTCAGTTCTGGCCGCAGCATCCCCAGCAGTCGTGGGAACAGCTTGAGCAGCGCATGACCGAGTACGTCGCCGGTGGCTACGCTTTCGATCTGGAAGACAACGAACCGTCGATCCGCTGCGTGGCGGCGCCGATTCGCGATGCGAGCAAGGGCATCGTGGCGGCGATCAGTATCGCCAGCACTGTGCCGTACATGCCGCTGGAAAAAATGGCCGAGCTGATTCCCCTGATCAAAGGGGTCACAGCCCGGCTCTCGGCGGAGCTTGGCTTGAAGGTTTAAGCGGGTTTAAACCTTGAGCGTCGCCATGTCGATGACGAAACGGTACTTCACGTCGCCGGCGATCATGCGCGCGTAAGCCTCGTTGATCTGGCGAATGTCGAGCATTTCAATGTCGCAGGTGATGTTGTGCTCGGCGCAGAAATCCAGCACTTCCTGGGTTTCGGCGACGCCACCGATCAGCGAACCGGCCAGGATTCGGCGACCCAATACCAGTTTGGCGGCATGCACGGGCGGATCGATCGGTTCGATCAGGCCAACCAGAATGTGCACGCCGTCGAAGCGCAGGGTGTCGAGGTACGGGTTGAGATCGTGCTGCACCGGAATGGTATCGAGCAGGAAGTCGAAGTAACCGGCAGCCGCTTTCATCTGCTCGGCATCAGTGGAAACGATCACATGATCGGCACCCTGACGACGACCTTCTTCAGCCTTGCTCGCCGAGCGGGTGAACAGCGTCACTTCAGCGCCCATGGCCTTGGCGAACTTGATACCCATGTGGCCCAAACCGCCCATGCCGAGAATCCCGACCTTGTCGCCAGCCTTGACGCCGTAGTGCTTGAGCGGTGAGTAGGTGGTGATGCCGGCGCAAAGAATCGGCGCGGCGCTGGCCAGTGCCAGTCTTTCCGGAATGCGCACGACGAAGTGTTCGCTGACGACGATGCTGTCGGAATAACCGCCCATGGTATTGCTGCCATCAACTCGATCCGGGGTGGCGTAGGTCATGGTCGGGCCTTCGAGGCAGTATTGCTCAAGGTTCGACTGGCAGGCTTCGCAGGTGCGGCACGAGTCGACCATGCAGCCAACCCCGACCAGATCGCCTACTTTGTGCTGGGTGACATTCGCACCGATCGCGGTGACTTTTCCGACGATCTCGTGGCCGGGCATCAACGGGTAAACAGCGATGCCCCATTCATTGCGAGCCTGGTGGATGTCGGAGTGGCAGACGCCGCAGTAGAGGATCTCGATCGCGACGTCGTCGGCGCGTGGGCTGCGACGTTCGAATTTCATCGGGGCGAGGGGCGTGGAGGCCGATTGGGCGGCATAGCCGATGGCGGTGTACATGTAAAACCTCGCAAAAGCAGGAACAAGTGAGGCGGCGCATTCTGGGCGTCGACTGACAGTCCGGCCATGACGATTCCTCCGGGTCTCATGCCTAATCCTCCGGCATGCGGGTTTGATTGGCCGCAGCGGCAAAAGGATCTGCCATCATGCTTTCATCGCCTTTTTCCGCCCTATTTTCAGTGAAGAGTTTTGATGCAATTAACCCGTCATCTTGATGCCAATGCCCGGCTGGTTTCGTTGATCGAACCGCTGGCGCTGCGCGATGGTTATTCCCCGACCGGGTTGCCCGGTGTGCAAGTGTTGCGCGCCAGTTGCGACGTCGCCCGTGGCCCGCATATTTATGAACCGAGCCTGATGATCATCGCCCAGGGCAGCAAACTGGCGTTCTTGGGGCCGCGGACGATGGAATATGGCGCCGGACATTATCTGATTCAGGCGCTGCCGGTGCCGTTCGAGTGCGAGACATTTGCCTTGCCGAATGCGCCGTTGCTCGGCGTGAGCGTGGCGATTGATCGGGTGTTGCTCGGTGAACTGGTATTAGCCATGGGACTGGCCCCGGGGCGGCATATTCCGGCGCAGACACCAGAGTCGATGACCTCGGTGGTGCTCGACGATGACATGCGTGGCTGCGTCGAGCGGCTGTTGAGTTGCCTGCACGATCCGCTGGAGTGCCAGATTCTCGGGCCGGCGCGAGTGCGTGAGTTATTGTTCGTCGCGTTGCGCGGGCCGCAGGCGGATGTGTTGCGCGCGTTGGTCGAGCAGCAGGGGCAGTTTGCCCGGGTGGCGGCGTCGATCAGTCATCTGCATGCGCATTACACCGAGCCGTTGAATGTCGAGACATTGGCCGGTTGCGCGAACATGAGCGTGTCGACGTTTCATGAGCATTTCAAACGCAGCACGTTGTTGTCGCCGGTGCAGTATCTGAAGCGTTTACGCTTGTTGAAGGCGCAGACGTTGCTGGTGGCGGAGGGCTTGGGCGTGGCGCAAGTGGCGCATCGGGTCGGGTATCAGAGTACGTCGCAGTTCAGTCGCGAATATAAGCGCTACTTCGAGCGCAGCCCGGGCGACGAGCGCGCTGCCTGATTCCACGCATATCCCTCGTAGGAGCAAAGCTTGCTCGCGAAAGCGGTGTGTCAGTCAACATTGTTGATATCTGATACACCGCTTTCGCGAGCAAGCTTTGCTCCTACAGTTCGGTGGTGTTAGAGGAATTCTGGGCAACAAAAAGGCCCCCGATTCGGGAGCCTCGTTGTTCAGCGGTTCGACTTACATGTTCGGATAAGTCGGGCCGCCAGCGCCTTCCGGCGTGACCCAGGTGATGTTCTGCGAAGGATCCTTGATGTCACAGGTCTTGCAGTGCACGCAGTTCTGGGCGTTGATCTGGAAGCGCTTCTCGCCGTCTTCCTTGGTGATCACTTCATATACGCCGGCCGGGCAGTAGCGCTGCGCCGGTTCGTCGTACAGCGGCAGGTTTTTGCTGATCGGGATGCTCGGGTCTTTCAACTTCAAGTGGCAAGGCTGTTCTTCTTCGTGGTTGGTACCGGAGATGAACACCGAGCTGAGTTTGTCGAAGCTGAGTTTGCCGTCCGGCTTCGGATAGTCGATCTTCTTGCAGTCCGCCGCGAGCTTGAGGCACGCGTAGTCCGGCTTGGTGTCGTGCAGGGTGAACGGCAGTTTGCCGCCGAAGATGTTCTGATCGAGCCAGTTGAAACCGCCGCCAACGATGGCGCCGAACTTGTGGATCGCCGGGCCGAAGTTACGACTGGCGAACAGTTCGTCGTAGAGCCAGCTCTTCTTGAACGCGTCCACATAAGTGGTCAGTTCTTCAGTGCCGTCCTTCTCAGCGAACAACGCGTCAGCCACCGATTCAGCGGCGAGCATGCCCGACTTCATCGCGGTGTGGCTGCCTTTGATCTTGGCGAAGTTCAGGGTGCCGAGGTCGCAACCGATCAGCGCGCCGCCCTTGAAGACCATTTTCGGCAGCGAATTCAGGCCACCTTTGCAGATCGCACGAGCGCCGTAGCTGATGCGCTTGCCGCCTTCCAGGTACTGCGCCAGCACCGGGTGATGCTTGAGGCGCTGGAACTCGTCGAACGGCGACAGGTACGTGTTGCTGTAGGAAAGATCGACAATCAGACCGACCACCACCTGATTGTTTTCCAGGTGATAGAGGAACGAGCCACCGGTGTTCTCGGTGCCCATGATGTCCAGCGGCCAACCGGCGGTGTGGACGACCAGACCTGGTTGATGCTTGGCCGGGTCGATTTCCCAGATTTCTTTCAGGCCGATGCCGTAATGCTGAGCGTCGGCATCGCTGTCGAGGTTGTAGCGCTTGATCAGTTGCTTGCCGATGTGACCACGGCAGCCTTCGGCGAACAGCGTGTATTTGCCACGCAGTTCCATGCCCGGGGTGTACAGGCCTTCCTTCGGGTTGCCTTCGCGGTCGACGCCGAGATCACCGGTAATGATCCCGCGCACCACGCCTTGCTCGTCGATCAGCGCTTCCTGAGCGGCGAAGCCCGGGTAGATTTCTACGCCAAGGTTCTCTGCCTGTTGGGCGAGCCAGCGGCACAGGTTGCCGAGGGAGATGATGTAGTTGCCTTCGTTGTGCATGGTCTTGGGCACAAAGAGGTCTGGAATTTTTTGTGCGCTTTCGGCGTTTTTCAGCACGAAAATATCGTCGCGGGTGACTGGCGTGTTCAGCGGGGCGCCGAGTTCTTTCCAGTCCGGGAACAGTTCGTTCAGAGCGCGTGGTTCGAACACGGCGCCGGACAGGATGTGTGCGCCGACTTCGGAGCCTTTTTCGACCACGCAGACGCTGATTTCCTTACCGGCTTCGGCGGCCTTCTGCTTCAAACGGCAGGCGGCGGACAAGCCAGCGGGGCCGGCACCGACGATGACCACGTCGAATTCCATGTATTCGCGTTCCACAGGCTATCTCCTACTCAAGGCTCACAGTTTTTTTTCTAATTTGGAGGTTCGATCTCGCATCCGAATTGCCTTTACGTTAACGTCAAAGGGAATATCGGGAAACCCACCTTTCTCTCTAGGCGGCGCATTATATCTACACCACTCTCAGCGTCCAATACAAACGTTTGTTTGAATTGGCTCCAGCCCAGAGAAATCAAAGAAGCGCGGCTTATGAATGGTCATTTTGCTGTATTGACCGGAATAGGCGTTCCGGTCAAGATACGGGCGGTTTTGCGCTCGTCGTAGGCAGACTGGCGGTTTCAAGAGCACCTCTAAAGACAGGGCGTAGGCAGAAAGGGTGATGCGCAGCGCAGGTCTGGCGCGCAGTTTACACACCGCGAAGTTGAATGACTGAATGGTCACCACTGACGAACGGTCACGCACTTCGCAACGTGAAATCATCCCGAGTACAAGCCGGCGTTTTTAGAGGTGCCCTTGTAGCCCGATGAGCATCAACCGCCAGGTTCGCCTAGGCGACTTTCTTTTCACCGGAGAGTAACGAGGAATCCATGAAGGTTCTTGTAGCTGTCAAACGCGTTGTGGATTACAACGTCAAGGTTCGCGTCAAGGCGGACAATTCCGGCGTAGACATCGCCAACTTAAAGATTTCGATGAACCCGTTCTGCGAAATCGAAG
>NZ_JBIVMX010000087.1:0-18169 GCF_044753305.1 Pseudomonas sp. NPDC088429
CTCCCTATTCACAAACGAGTCCGTGTCAGAAGGACATACGGACAAAATCGCCGACCAGATTTCCGATGCGGTGCTGGACGCCATCATTACCCAGGACAAACACGCACGCGTTGCCGTGGAAACTCTGGTCAAGACTGGCGTGGCCATCGTTGCCGGTGAAGTGACCACCAGCGCCTGGGTCGATCTGGAAGAGATCGTGCGTAACGTGATTCTCGACATCGGCTACGACAGCTCCGACGTCGGCTTCGACGGCGCGACCTGCGGCGTGATGAACATCATCGGCAAGCAGTCCCCAGACATCAACCAGGGTGTTGACCGTGCCAAGCCTGAAGATCAGGGCGCCGGCGACCAGGGCCTGATGTTCGGCTATGCCAGCAACGAAACCGACGTTTTGATGCCAGCACCGATCACCTTCTCGCACCAGTTGGTGCAGCGTCAGGCTGAAGCCCGTAAATCGGGTCTGCTGCCTTGGCTGCGCCCGGACGCCAAGTCGCAAGTGACTTGCCGTTACGAAGGCGGCAAGGTTGTCGGTATCGACGCGGTTGTTCTGTCGACCCAGCACAACCCTGAAGTGTCGTACAAAGACCTGCGCGAAGGCGTGATGGAGCTGATCGTCAAGCACGTGCAGCCAGCCGAACTGCTGAGCAAACACACCCAGATCCACATCAACCCGACCGCCCAGGTCATCATTGGCGGCCCGGTAGGTGACTGCGGTCTGACCGGTCGCAAGATCATCGTCGACAGCTCCGGCGGCATGGCCCGTCACGGCGGCGGCGCGTTCTCCGGTAAAGATCCATCGAAGGTTGACCGTTCGGCTGCGTACGCTGGCCGTTACGTTGCCAAGAACATCGTCGCTGCCGGCCTGGCCGAGCGTTGCGAGATTCAGGTTTCCTACGCGATCGGCGTGGCTCAGCCTACTTCGATCTCGCTGAACACCTTCGGCACCGGCAAGATCAGCGACGACAAGATCGTCAAACTGGTGCGTGAAGTGTTCGACCTGCGCCCATACGCGATCACCACCATGCTCGACCTGCTGCACCCGATGTACCAGGAAACTGCAGCGTACGGCCACTTCGGTCGCACGCCAGAGACCAAGACCGTTGGCGAAGACACCTTCACCACGTTCACCTGGGAAAAAACCGACCGCGCCGATGCCCTGCGCGCTGCTGCTGGTCTGTAAGACTTTCCCCGGCGGCACAAAAAGCCCCGCACGGTTCGCGCCGTGCGGGGCTTTTTTTTGTGCTTGAAACCCGTAGTTCAACTCAGAACGTTCAGGTCGATGCATATCCAACAAACCACTCGGTCAGTCCCCTCTCCCCCCGGGAGAGGGCTAGGGTGAGGGGCTCTTTTCATTGCACAGAAACAAGCCGTAAAACACCCACCCGGCAGAGTAAATATCTTCGCCTAACCTTCAAGCATTCCCCTTGAGCAAGGACGCTCACGATGCTTGCCACGCTGCGCCTGTTATTTATTGTCCTGCTGATGCCCGCAACACTCAGCGCCCACGCCTGCCCGAACTGGCCTGCGTCCCAAGCCCAACGCGAAATCACCACCCTGCAAAAACAGATCAACCAATGGGACGACGCCTACCACCGCGAAGGCCGTTCACTGATTGCCGACGAACTCTACGACCAATCCGTTGCGCAACTGAACGAATGGCGGGCGTGTTTCAACCTGCCCTCGCCGCCCGATCCCTTGCGCACAGCCGCAGGCTCGGTCGCGCACCCTATCGCCCATACCGGTCTGGATAAAATCCACAAAGATGAGGCCGTGGGTGCATGGCTACATGATCGCAAGGATGTCTGGATTCAACCCAAAGTCGACGGTGTCGCCGTGACGCTGATTTATCGCGCGGGCGTTTTGCAACAAGCCATCAGCCGTGGCGACGGGATTACCGGGCAGGACTGGACAGCCTCAGCACAAAAAATCGACGCCATCCCGCAACGCCTGTCACAACCCTTGGATTTGCTGGTGCAGGGCGAACTCTACTGGCGCTTGAACCAGCACGTGCAAGCTCGATCCGGCAGCATTAACGCGCGCGCCACCGTCGCCGGCATGATGGGGCGAAAATCGTTGGATGCCGAGCAAGCTTCCGGGGTTGGATTGTTCGTTTGGGACTGGCCCCAAGGCCCAGCGCAATTGCCCGAGCGAATCGCCACGTTGGCGTCGCTGGGTTTCGCAGCGATTGAACCGTACAGCCATCCCGTCACCGATTTTGCTGCAGCGCAGAAATGGCGCGATCACTGGTATCGCTCGCCCCTACCCTTTGCTACTGATGGCGTGGTTCTGCGCCAAAGCCAACGCCCACCTGCCGAGCGCTGGCAGGCTCGCGCTCCTTATTGGGCAATTGCCTGGAAATATCCTTTTGCTCAAGCGCTGGCCGAAGTACGCAAGGTCAATTTCAAGATCGGGCGCACCGGGCGCATCACGCCGGTGCTCGAACTCAAACCCGTCATGCTCGATGACCGCGAAATCAAACGGGTCAGCGCCAGCTCATTCAAACGCTGGCAAGACCTGGACATTCGCCCCGGCGATCAAGTGGCAATCAGCCTCGCCGGCCTGACGATTCCACGGCTCGATAGCGTTGTGCTGCGCGCCACCGAACGCGCAGATCTGAACATTCCCGTCGCCGATGACTTCCACGCGCTGAGCTGCTGGCAACCCACCCCCGGTTGCGAGAGCCAGTTTCTTGCGCGCTTGACCTGGCTCAGTGGCAAGCAAGGATTGGCGATGCAGAATGTCGGGCGCGGCACTTGGGAGAAACTTCTCGAAACACGCCGCGTGAACAACCTGCTGGATTGGTTAACCCTCGACGCGCCAGAGCTTGCTAACATTACCGGCTTCGGCGAGCGCAGCAGCGCGCGTTTGCTCAACAGTTTTAACAGCGCGCGCCAACGGCCGTTCGCTCAATGGCTGAAAGCTTTGGGCATGCCGCCAACCGGTCAGGCACAACTGCCTGACTCGTGGCAGGCGCTGGCACAACGTGACACCGAACAATGGCAGGCAGAAGCCGGTATCGGCCCGGGACGCGCGGCGCAATTGAGCGCATTCTTTCGCGACCCGCAAGTGCTGGCTCTGAGTAAAACCTTACAGGCCGCCGCAATCGACGGTTTCTGAACACGCAACCCCCGCAAGCCGGGAACCCAACGGCCGGCAAAGCGCTCCAACAGCGCAGTGCCCTACCGACCCGATTGCCTTTGCACATGGAGCTTTTATGAAATTTCTCGCACCGCTCGCCCTGCTGACCCTTTGCGGCGTAATGGCCGCCCCCGTGATGGCCGACGAAGATGCCCCGGGCCTGACCGGTTGCGCTGCTAAAAAGCAGGGCATCATGAACCAGATCGAACAAGCCAAATCCCGTGGCAATGCCGATCAACAGGCCGGTCTGGAAACTGCACTGAATGAAGTGACCAAGAACTGCACCGACGCTGGCCTGAAAAAAGAACGCGAAAACAAAGTGCTCGAAGCCAAACACGAAGTGAGCCAGCGCCAGGCTGATCTCGACAAGGCGATGAAGAAAGGCGATCCGGAAAAGATCAACAAGCGCAAAGACAAACTCGCCGAGTCGCGCAAAGAACTGCAAGACGCCTTGGATGAAATCGATAAGTAATTGATGGCCTTGTGGCGAGGGGATTTATCCCCGTTCGGCGGCGAAGCCGTCGCAAATCCGGCAGGCCGGGTCTGCCTGAAAAAACTCGGCTGTATGGTTTTGGGGCTGCTTCGCAGCCCAACGGGGATAAATCCCCTCGCCACAGGGTTACTCAGCAGTTTTGAAGATCAATGATCCCGAAACTGTTTATGGCAAGCGCTGCAGGCGTCTTCAACCTTCTGCACCGCAGGCCCGAGGTTGCTGGCCTTATACGGCTGAACCTGACTGGCGACCACCAATTCACCGGTGGCCGCTTCCAGCTTGCGGGCCATGTCCTGAAACTGCGCCTGTTTTTGCCAGACATCGTCCTTGGCGCTGGTGTGATCTTCTTCGCGCACCTGCGGGAAATGCTTCCACGGTTCATGGGACAGCGCATCGAGTTTGACCGCGCCTTCGGCGAATTTCGGCCCGTCGAACGGAATGCGTCCGCGCAACATGCCACCGAGGTCTTCGCCGGTTTTGAGCATTTGTTTGAAGATTGCCTTGCGTTGACCCAGTGGAGAGTTCGGATCGACACCGCCGCAGGCGGACAAGGTCAGACAGGCCAGCAATACAACAGAAAGTCTTTTAAGAGTCATGGTGGCTTCAGGTCACGGAATCGGCGGCCAGTATCCCCGCGTCACCGACAAACACCAATAGCCCTATTAAAATTAAGGGTTGTCTGAACGCATGGAGCATTCGGGCGACCGGCACAGGAATTACTCCATGAACAGCCGCTTCAAGGCCTGGCGTCACCCACTGATCGCAACCCTTCCGCTGCTGGCGATCCTCGCCGGCTGCACCGGTGGTGAGACTGCCAAGCCGAAAACCCACGCACTGGCCACTTACTCCAGCGCCAAGTGGGAAGCACTGCCGGTTGTGTCCGACAGCGATTTGGTCGCCGGTTTTGGCTCGTGGCGCAGCGCCTGCACCCGACTCAAGGCTGATACGGTCTGGGGCCCGACCTGCGCAGCAGCGGCCACTGTGCCGCAGAGCGCCGACGAGATTCGCGCCTTTCTCAAACAGAACCTCGATGTCTTCGGCCTGCGCGCTGAAAACGACAACCCCAACGGCTTGATCACCGGTTACTACGAACCGGTCTACCCCGGCAGCCTGACCCCGACCGACGTGGCAAATGTCCCGGTGTACGGCGTGCCCGAAGACATGATCATCGTCTCGCTCGACAGCATCTATCCGGAATTGAAGGGTAAACGCCTGCGCGGTCGTCTCGAAGGTCGCGTGCTCAAACCTTACGACGACGCCGCGACCATCGAAGCCAAAGGTGTGAAAGCCCCCGTGGTGGCCTATCTCACCGATCCGATGAACCTGCAATTCCTGCAAATCCAGGGTTCCGGGCGCATCCAGACTCAGGACGGCAAACAGCTGCGCATTGCTTACGCCGATCAGAACGGTCATCCGTACCGACCGATTGGTCGTTGGCTGGTCGAGCAAGGCGAGTTGAAGAAAGAAGACGTGACCATGAGCGCGATCAGCAATTGGGCCAAGGCCAACCCGGCGCGCATCCCGGAATTGCTGGGCAGCAACCCGAGCTATGTGTTCTTCACCCGTAACCCGGACAGCAACGAAGGCCCGCGCGGTTCGCTGAACGTACCGCTAACGGCTGGCTATAGCGCGGCGGTGGATCGCAAGGTGATTCCGTTGGGCAGTCTGTTGTGGCTGTCGACCACACGCCCGGATGGCACCGCACTGGTTCGCCCGGTCGCCGCGCAGGATACCGGCGGCGCGATTGCTGGCGAGGTGCGTGCGGATTTGTTCTGGGGCACAGGCGATGCGGCCGGGCAACTGGCCGGGGACATGAAACAGCAGGGGCAAATCTGGATGCTCTGGCCAAAAGGCGCGCCGCTGCCGCAAGTGCCGCAGGTGGCTGACAAACCTTAAAAGCAAAAGATCGCAGCCTGCGGCAGCTCCTACAGGGCTAAACACATAACCTGTGTAGGAGCTGCCGCAGGCTCGGGCCGCGTTCGGACGATCTTTTGATCTTGCTTTAACTAAACCGATACAAAGAAGAACGAAGCAATCAACCCCATCCCCACAAACCACACCAGCGAGCGCAAGATCGCCCAGTCGGCCAGATAGCAAATGATGTACAGCAGGCGACTGGTGATAAACATCACCGCCAGCACATTCACTGTCACCAACTGCGCAGTCCCCACCAGATGCGCGACGAGCACCGCCGCGGCAAACGCCGGCATCACTTCAAAGCTGTTCAATTGCGCCGCATGCGCCCGCCGAGCCACACCATTCAGGCTTTCGAGAAAGTCGCGCGGATCATGATTGTCACTCAGCCGATAGCCGCCAACAGCCTTGGCCACACCGGTGCAGACATACGGCAAAAATATCGCGATCAACACACACCACAGAGCCACCGTCATAACGCCGTCCTTTTTTCGAGTTATAGAATTCGCGGGCTGTCAGAACTTCATGATCAGCATGCCAATCAGCACCAGCCCACAGGCTAAGAGCCGCGGTCGGCCGAAAGGTTCTTTGAGGTAGCGCATACCGAACAACACCACCAGGATCACGCTGATCTCACGCAACGCCGCCGCTTCGGCAATCGAGCCCAATTGCATTGCCCACAGCACCAGAGCGTAGCTGGCCAACACGCAGAAGCCCACCGCCAGACCGAGCTTCCATTGCTCGCGCCAGAACAGCATGAACGCCGGACGCTTGGCGACCCACGCCAGCAACGGAAACGGCCAGGCGCTGAGCAGCGTGACCCAGACCAGATAATCCAGCGGATGCGACCAGCGCCGCAGCGCCTGGCCATCGATATAGGTGTAGCAACCGATGCACAAGCCGATCAGCGCCACCACGGGCAGCATCGACCACGGCAAGTGCTTGCCTCCACCGCCCTGCCAAAGCAGGCAGGCCATGCCCACCGGAATCAGCATGATCCCGAAGATCTGCTGGGTGGTGAGCACCTCACCGGCGAAGATCAGGGTCAGCGCCAGCACCACCAGCGGCGACAGTCCGCGCATCAGTGGATAGACCAGCCCCAGATCGCCCACCCGATACGCCTGAATCAACAAATAGCGATAGAGCAGTTCAAACGCTGCCGAAGCGAGAATCCATGGCCAGATTTCCATGGGCGGCAGGCTCACAAACGGAAACGCGATGGCGACGACCAGCAGCGCCACGGTGTCCATGCACGCCACCACCAGCAGCCGCTCGGCGCTGAATTTGATCAACGTATTCCACGTCGCATGCAACAGCGCCGCCATCAATACCAAAGCTGTCGCCAGCACGTCTTGCTCCTTATTTTTATAATTCCCGTGTAGGAGCTGCCGCAGGCTGCGATCTTTTGATCCTGATTTTTAAGAGCAAGATCAAAAGATCGCAGCCTGCGGCAGCTCCTACAGTGAAAATCGATAATTCGAATAGTCAGATTATTGATTCGCGATGTGTCAGCAGCTGTTTATACTGCAAGCGACCACGCCGCACTCAGTTGCGCACAGAAAAATTCCAATAATTCCCGCCTGCACCGCCTCTCTTCGAGAACGGTCGATGGCCTGCGTACGCCTGATCACAGCGTCAAGACTACCGACAGAGACCTTGCGCATGCCACTCGCTTTGCTTGCCCTCGCTGTTGCCGCATTCGGCATCGGCACCACTGAATTCGTCATCATGGGCCTGCTGCCCGACGTCGCCCGCGACCTCGCCGTGAGCATTCCCCACGCTGGTTTGTTGATCACCGGGTACGCGCTGGGCGTGGTTTTCGGCGCGCCGATCCTGGCGGTCGGCACCGCCAACATGCCGCGCAAAGCGACGCTGCTGGGCATGACGCTGATGTTCATCCTCGGCAACATCCTCTGCGCCCTTGCCCCGAACTACGCGACGCTGATGGCTGCACGCGTGGTCACGGCGCTGTGCCACGGTGCGTTTTTCGGCATTGGCTCGGTGGTCGCCGCCGGGCTCGTTGCGCCGAACAAACGTGCGCAAGCAATTGCGATGATGTTCACCGGCCTGACTTTGGCCAACGTCCTCGGCGTGCCATTGGGCACAGCGCTCGGCCAGTACGCCGGGTGGCGTTCGACGTTCTGGGCGGTGTCGGTGATCGGCGTCATTGCCGCCCTCGCGCAGTGGTTCTGGCTGCCGAAACACATCCCGATGGACAAGGCCAACCTCGCCAGCGAGTTCAAAGTGCTGGGCAAGGTCAACGTGCTGTTGGCACTGGGCATGAGTGTGCTGGCCTCGACCAGTCTGTTCAGCGTGTTCACCTACATCGCGCCGATCCTGCAGGACATCACCGGCGTCAGCCCGCACGGCGTGACCGTGATGTTGCTGTTGTTCGGCGTGGGTTTGACCGGCGGCAGCATGCTCGGTGGACGTCTGGCCGATAGCCGTTTGCTGCCTTCACTGGTCGGCGTGGCATTGGCGGTTGTGGTGATTCTGGCGGCGTTCAGTCAGACCAGCCGTTCGGTGGTACCCGCCGCAATCACGCTGGTGCTGTGGGGGATTTTTGCTTTTGCGCTGTGCCCGATTTTGCAGTTGCTGATTATTGATCAGGCGCATGAAGCACCGAATCTGGGTTCGACGTTGAACCAGAGCGCCTTCAATCTGGGTAACGCGGCGGGTGCATGGATCGGCGGGCTGGTGGTGGCCAGCGGTGCGGATCTGGCGGATCTGCCGTGGACGGGGGCGTTGGTCGGCGTGTTGACGGTGCTGACGGCGCTTTTGTTTATTTATCTGCAACGTCGGGGGGCGGTTGCGGTCAATGTGTCCGGCTAGCCCTCACCCTGACCCTCTCCCAGAGAGAGAGGGGACTGACCGAGGTGAATGTCGAGCTACGCCGACCTGAAACTTCGAGTCGAACTCAGGATTTGAACTCGACCAAGATCGGCTCCCTCTCCCTCCGCGAGAGGGCTGGGGTGAGGGAAGCTTGTGCCTTCAGCCACTGTCACCCCATCAAACCCTTGCGCCCAAGCATGGCCGCACCTCAAAAACCCCTCCATCCAAAGGACCCCGGATGCTTGAACTTGTCGCCGCTTTCATCTGCCTCACCACCCTCCTCACCTTCGTCAACTTCCGCTTCATCGGACTGCCGCCGACCATCGGCGTGATGGTCACCGCGCTGCTGTTCTCGCTGATCCTCCAGGGCCTGAGCGTACTCGGCTATCCCGGTCTCGAAGAACGCGTGCAGCAACTGATCGGCCAGATCGACTTCGGCGATCTGCTGATGAACTGGATGCTCTCGTTCCTGCTGTTCGCCGGTGCCTTGCACGTCAACCTCAACGACTTGCGCAGCTACCGCTGGCCGATTGGCCTGCTGGCGACCTTCGGTGTGTTGATCGCCACCACGGTGATCGGCAGCCTCGCCTTTTACATCTTTGCCCTGTTCGGCTGGCACGTGAGTTTTCTTTACTGCCTGCTGTTCGGCGCACTGATTTCGCCGACCGACCCGATCGCGGTGCTCGGCGTGTTGCGTACCGCCAACGCCTCGAAACCACTGAAAACCACCATCGTCGGCGAGTCGCTGTTCAACGACGGCACGGCGGTTGTGGTGTTCACCGTGTTGCTCGGCATCGCCCAACTCGGCGAAACCCCGACCGTCAGCGCCACGGCCATGCTGTTCGTTCACGAAGCGATTGGCGGTGTGCTGTTCGGCGGGCTGATCGGTTACCTGGTCTATCGGATGATCAAAAGCATCGAGCAGCACCAGATCACCGTGATGCTGACGCTGGCGCTGGTCATCGGCGGTTCGGCGATGGCCACCGAGATTCATGTGTCAGCGCCGATCGCGATGGTGGTCGCCGGTCTGATCATCGGCAACGTCGGGCGCAATCTGGCGATGAACGAAATGACTCGTCGTTACCTCGACGGTTTCTGGGAATTGCTCGATGACATGCTCAACGCGCTGCTGTTCGCGCTGATCGGCATGGAGCTGTTGCTGCTGCCGTTCAACTGGTTGCACATGGCCGCGGCCGGTGTGTTGGCGGTGGCGATTCTGTTGTCGCGTCTGCTCACCGTCGCTCCGGCGATTCTGCTGCTACGGCGCTGGCGCACAGTGCCCGCCGGCACCATCCGCATTCTGACCTGGGGTGGTTTGCGCGGCGGTGTTTCGGTGGCACTGGCGCTGGCCCTGCCGCTGGGGCCGGAGCGCGATTTGCTGCTGAGCATCACCTACATCGTGGTGCTGTCGTCGATCCTGCTGCAGGGCCTGACCATCGGCAAACTGGTCAAGCATGCGACGCGCAATGAGCCGAAAGCGGCGACTGAATCTGCGCACTGACGCATCACTGTGGCGCCGTCTCGCGGGCAGTGCTCAGCACTGCCTCAACCTGCCCGGCAGCGTGTAACAGATGACTGTCGGCTCTGAACGCGCCAATCATTTGCAGGCCAATGGGCAACGCCCCGGTCTTGCGGACGAGAGGAAGGTTGATTTGCGGTAAGCCAAACGCCATCCAGAACTTGCTGAAATCGGAAGGCCCCGTCGCGCCAAGCCCCAACGGCGCGACGATACCGCAGCTCGCACCCAGCACGGCGTCAAACGGTTGGAATATCGGCTCCAACACCGCGGCTAACGTTGCCAGGCGCTTCTTCGCCGCTGACTCTTGCGCCCACGTCGTCAGACGGGCGCGCTCGATCATCGCCAGTAATTCCTCACTGAGTTGGTCAGGGGGCGCTTGCAGCTCTTTGGCCAGTGAGCGGGCGCCCTCGCAATCGTTGATCAACAGATGATCATCGAATACCGACGCAAACGCCTCAGGCAGCACCACCTCAATGACTTGATGGCCCGCCATTCGCAAATCCTCAACCGCGGCTTCCAGTGCTGTGGCTACCTCTTCATCAACCTGATCCCAACGCGCCGTACGACAGAAGCCGAACGTGCAAACGCTCTGTTCATGAGCAAGCGTCGGGAGACCGGGGATCAAGACTTGCGCCATCACCTCGAGATCGCGCACCGAGCGGCCATACCAACCCACCGTGTCGAAACTCGGCGCTAAGGGTTTGACGCCCTCCAGCGAAACCAATCCATACGAGGGCTTGAAGGCATACAGGCCGCAATAGGATGCCGGCTTGATCAACGACCCGGCGGTCTGCGTGCCCAACGCGAGCGGAAAAAAACCGGCCGCCATCCCCGCTGCCGAGCCGGCACTGGAGCTTCCGGGCGTTCTGTCGAGATCATGCGGATTGCGAGTTGGCCCGGTGTGCATGTAAGCGAATTCGGTGGTGTGGGTCTTGCCCATGATCACCGCCCCGGCCTGGCGCAGCAGTGCGACGACATGGGCATCACGCGAAGGACGATTGTCCTCATAGATCGGCGAGTAGAAACGGGTCGGATGATCCAAGGTGTCATAGATGTCCTTGACCCCCACCGGCACACCCGCCAGCAAGCCTTTAATCTCGCTGCTTTTCAGGTGCTGAGCCTGGCTGCGAACTCTGTCCGGGTCGAACGAAACAAACGCTTTTATGATGGGCTCGCGCGTATCGACGCATTCAAGAAAATGCTCGGCAACGGTCTCCGCATTCACAACAGCGGAGCGCACGCTTTCGGCAATGGCGGTGGCATCAGCCTGATCAAAATTGTGCATAAACACCCTGTAAGTCAGTGAAGCCCTTTATCTCAATCGGATTTCCGGCAGGATCCAGAAAAAACATCGTGGCTTGCTCACCGGGCTCTCCGGGAAAACGAATGTGCGGATGAAGCACAAATTGCACCTGGCCTTCGATCAAGCGCTCCTTCAACGCAACCCAGTCCGACATCTCGAGGATCACGCCGAGATGGGGCATCGGCACGTCATGCTCGCCGACTTTCCCGGTGTTGCTGACCGCAAAGGGTTCGCCCAAGTGCAACGACAATTGATGGCCGAAAAAATCGAAATCGACCCACGTCTCGGTGCTGCGACCTTCTTTACACCCCAGCAAACCTCCATAAAAATCGCGGGAAACCTGCAAATCGCGGACGTGCATAGCGAGATGAAAAATCGACTGCATAGAGAACTCCTGACGATCACCGGACGATGGAAACAGCGGAATGCTTGAAGACTGTGCGGTTTCGATCAAAAGAGATAGCCTGTAATTCTTACTGCCATCGAAAGCATTTCTTATGGATACGCGATATTTAAAGAGCCTGATCACCGTCGTCGAATGCGGCTCGATCGCCCATGCTGCACGAATTGAGGGACTGACGGCCGCCGCAATCAGTCAGCGCATTCTCGCGCTCGAACGGCAGCTCGGTTTTGAGCTGTTATCCCGCGTCGGGCATGCCGCCAAGCCGAGTCAGGCCTGTCTCGGTCTGTTGCCCAGAGCCAGACGTGTCGTTCGTGAAGTGGCCTTATTGGCGGGAGACGCTGACGGCGCGGGGCTGACCGGACAGTTGCGAATCGGCGCGATTTCCACGGTTCTGACCGGGCTGATGCCGGAAGCATTGCGCGCACTGACCGTGTCGGCGCCGGGTTTGACCCCGGTGATCGTGCCGGGAACATCGCGATCGCTGTATCAGGCACTTCTTTCAGGCGAAGTGGACGCGGCGATCCTCGTCGCTCCGCCGTTCGAATTGCCCAAAGCCCTGCAAGCGGTGTCCCTGCGCAAGGAACCGCTGGTGTTTCTGTCGAAAGAAAAGTCCTCGATCAGCATCCCTGCGCAACTCATAAGCCAGCCTTACATCCGCTACGACCCGGACGCCTGGGGCGGCCGCTATGCCGAGCAATATCTGGCGGATCAAGGATTGAAGCCGACACCGATGGTCGATCTGGACGCGCTGGAGACCATTGCCATGCTCGTCACGGGCGGCATGGGCGTGAGCCTCGTGCCCTATTGGTCCGGTTTTGAGCAATGGGGCCATCAATGCGCAGTGAGCCAGATTGGCAATGATCGCTATGACCGCGAGATCGCGCTGATCAGCCCGGCCCAGACCGATCGGCCAAACATGATCAGCGCTTTGTGCGCGGCACTTTCAACGACCACGCCTCATCGCTCGGAATCCTTCTTCGACTCGCCTTGATCCTCATCAGGGCCGCTGGATTTCGGCGTCCCGCTCTCACTGCGAATCTGCGCGTGGCTGATCAACGCGAAGATGAAACTGCCACCGATGATATTCCCCGCCAGCGTCGGCCCGGCGAAGACCATCCAGAAATCACTCCACGGCAACTCGCCGGCAAACACCAGGTACGAAACCTCCGCCGAACCGACGACGATGTGGGTGAAGTCGCCGAGCGCCATCAGGTAGGTGATGAGGATGATGATCCACATCTTCGCGCTCTCCATGGACGGGATCATCCAGACCATGGTGGCGATCATCCAGCCGGACACGATGCCTTTGGCGAACATTTGGCTGGCGTGGTTTTCCATGACCTTGCGGCCAATTTCGAGGAAAGCGTGATCGGTCTTGGTGTCGAAGATCGGCAGTTCGAGCATCACGTACGCCACCAGAATCGTGCCGCAGAGGTTGCCGACCAGCACCACCGTCCACAGGCGGATCAGCCGGCCGAAGTTTTGAAGGGTCGGTTTGGTCATGACCGGCAGCACGGCGGTCAGGGTATTTTCGGTGAACAGTTGCTGGCGGGCGAGGATCACCGCGAGGAAACCGGCGCAGTAACCGAAACTGGCGATCACTTTGAATTCGTCACCGTCGGGCAGGCGCGAGTTGAGCAGGCCCATGCCCATCAGCGACAGGCCCATGGTCAACCCGGCCGCCAGCGCCGACCACCAGAGTGCGGCGATGCTGCGCTCCAGTTCCTGATCGCCTTGCGAGCGGATGATTTCATGCAGAACGGCCGCGCGGGGCGGCTGGTTTTTCTCGACTTCGTGCTGTTCTTTGGCCGAGAGATCGGGGGTCTTGCCGTCGGTAGGGGTGGTCATGGCGTGGGAACCGTGGGGGTGGTGTTTAGCTACGACCCTCGCGGCTTGGAATACGTTCTGTAGGTGCCACGCAAATCCTGCGTCGGACATGTAGGAGCTGCCGAAGGCTGCGATCTTTTGATTTTGATTTTTTAGAAACAAGATCAAAAGATCGCAGCCTGCGGCAGCTCCTACAGGGGTCGCGTTATTTGGTGACTAACTCATCTTCCTGAAACTGGTCTTTCACATATTTGATTTCAGTGCGGCCGTGCGGTGCCGGCAAGCCGTCTTCGCCGAGGTTCACGAAAACCATCTTCTCAACGGTGAGAATGCTCTTGCGGGTGATCTTGTTGCGCACTTCGCAGGTCAGGGTGATCGAGGTGCGGCCGAACTCGGTGGCGGTGATGCCCAGTTCGATGATGTCGCCCTGGCGCGAGGCGCTGACAAAGTTGATTTCGGAAATGTACTTGGTCACCACGCGCTGATTGCCCAACTGCACGATCGCGTAAATCGCCGCTTCTTCGTCGATCCAGCGCAACAGGCTGCCACCGAACAGGGTGCCGTTGGGGTTGAGGTCTTCGGGTTTTACCCATTTGCGGGTGTGGAAATTCATCTTCACTCCTGAGTGTCTTGCCGAACGATGGGCGGTATCTTGGCAGACTGAGCGGTCATGCTCCATGCGGCTTCGACTATGGTCGCCATTAGCGATCTTCATTTGGCCGACAGAAACCCTTTGGAAGATCAGTCTAGACGGCTATAATCGCCACCGTTTCAAAACGGTCATCTTCACTTGATACCGTTTTCCCGCCACCTGTCCGAGGGGCGCTGCAGCAGGTTCAACCTGTCAGGCTCGGATGGGGCGTTGACCGGCCTGAGGCTGGACACTAAACGCACAACGGCGCCCATTCGCATACATTACGAATGGAGGCTCTTCATGAGCGCTGTTATCACGCCTGCAGATTTTAACGATTACAAAGTTGCCGACATGTCCCTGGCTGCCTGGGGCCGTCGCGAAACCATCATCGCCGAATCGGAAATGCCGGCTCTGATGGGTCTGCGTCGCAAGTACTCCGGCGAACAGCCGTTGAAAGGCGCCAAGATCCTCGGCTGCATCCACATGACCATTCAGACTGCCGTGCTGATCGAAACCCTGGTTGCCCTGGGTGCCGAAGTGCGCTGGTCGTCGTGCAACATTTTCTCGACTCAGGATCAGGCTGCTGCCGCTATCGCTGCTGCCGGCATCCCGGTTTTCGCCTGGAAAGGCGAAACTGAAGAAGAGTACGAGTGGTGCCTGGAACAAACCATCCTCAAGGATGGCGCGCCATGGGACGCCAACATGATCCTCGACGACGGCGGCGACCTGACTCAGTTGCTGCACGACAAGTACCCACAAGTACTGGATCGCGTACACGGCGTGACCGAAGAAACCACCACCGGCGTACACCGTCTGCTGGACATGCTGGCCAAGGGCGAACTGCGCATCCCGGCCATCAACGTCAACGACTCGGTGACCAAGTCCAAGAACGACAACAAGTACGGCTGCCGTCACAGCCTGAACGATGCGATCAAGCGCGGTACCGACCACCTGCTGTCCGGCAAGCAAGCGCTGGTCATCGGTTACGGTGACGTGGGCAAGGGCTCCGCGCAGTCCCTGCGTCAGGAAGGCATGATCGTCAAGGTTTCCGAAGTTGACCCGATCTGCGCCATGCAAGCGTGCATGGACGGTTTCGAACTGGTGTCGCCGTTCATCGACGGTATCAACGACGGTTCCGAAGCCAGCATCGACAAAGCGCTGCTGGGCAAGATCGACCTGATCGTGACCACCACCGGTAACGTCAATGTCTGCGACTCGAACATGCTCAAAGCTCTGAAGAAGCGCGCCGTTGTCTGCAACATCGGTCACTTCGACAACGAAATCGACACCGCTTTCATGCGCAAGAACTGGGCATGGGAAGAAGTGAAGCCACAGGTACACAAGATCCACCGTACCGGCCCGGGCGCCTTCGACGCGCAGAACGACGACTACCTGATCCTGCTGGCCGAAGGCCGTCTGGTAAACCTGGGTAACGCCACTGGCCACCCAAGCCGCATCATGGACGGTTCGTTCGCCAACCAGGTTCTGGCGCAGATCTTCCTGTTCGACCAGAAGTACGCCGACCTGTCGCCAGCCCAGAAAGCCGAGCGCCTGACCGTGGAGGTACTGCCGAAGCTAGTCGACGAAGAAGTGGCCCTGGAAATGGTTCGCGGCTTCGGCGGCGTGGTCACCCAACTGACCAAGCAACAGGCTGACTACATCGGCGTGACCGTCGAAGGCCCGTTCAAGCCGCACGCTTACCGCTACTAAGACAAGAGCAGCTGCGAGCTTCTAGCTTCAAGCGGCAAGTAAGGTCAAAAGCCGGACTTGCCGTGCGAAGCCTGAGGCTCTGCCATCATTTCAAAACAGCGTCAGGCTACAGGCTACTGGCACAAGAGATCAGCGCACCTCCGCTGCTCTTGCAGCTTGAAGCTTGCAGCTTGTAGCTGGAGGTTTCCTCCATGTCCCAAGACCGTCGCTACAGCTTTGAGTTCTTCCCGACCAAGACCGATGCTGGGCATGAAAAACTGCTCGCCACTGCCCGTCAGTTGGCCACTTACAACCCTGATTTCTTTTCCTGCACCTATGGCGCTGGTGGTTCGACCCGTGATCGCACCCTCAACACCGTTCTGCAACTGGAAAGCGAAGTCAAAGTACCGGCCGCACCGCACCTGTCGTGCGTCGGCGACAGCAAGGACGACCTGCGCGGCCTGCTGAACGAGTACAAGGCTGCCGGCATCAAGCGCATCGTTGCCCTGCGCGGTGACCTGCCGTCCGGCATGGGCATGACCAGCGGTGAGCTGCGTCACGCCAATGAACTGGTTGAATTCATTCGTGAAGAAACCGGCGATCATTTCCACATCGAAGTCGCCGCTTACCCGGAGATGCATCCGCAAGCGCGCAACTACGAAGACGATCTGGCCAACTTCGTGCGCAAAGCCAAGGCTGGCGCCGACAGCGCGATCACCCAGTACTTCTTCAACGCCGACAGCTACTTCTACTTTGTCGACCGTTTGCAGGCACAGGGTGTGGATCTGCCGATCGTCCCGGGGATCATGCCGATCACCAACTACAGCAAACTCGCACGCTTCTCCGATGCCTGCGGTGCGGAAATCCCGCGCTGGATCCGCAAGCAACTGGAAGCCTACGGCGATGACACGCAAAGCATTCAGCGCTTTGGCGAGCAAGTCGTCAGCGAGATGTGCGAACGCCTGTTGCAGGGCGGCGCACCGGGGCTGCACTTCTATTCCATGAACCAGGCTGAACCGAGTCTGGCGATCTGGAATAATTTGAAGTTGCCTCGTTGAAGCAGCTGCAAGCTTCAAGCTGAAAGCGACAAGCAAGATCAAAAGATCGCAGCCTTCGGCAGCTCCTACATTGAGATTTCGTATCCCGTGTAGGAGCTGCCGCAGGCTGCGATCTTTTGCTTTTAAAGCCCCGAAACAGAGCTTCTGCTGCCACCTTCTGGCTCTTTCGCGTTTCTCGTCGTAATCTCAAGCCATGCCCTTGATCACACAGTTATTCGCCGTGCTGGTTTTTGCTTGCCTGAGCTTCGCTGCTCGAGGCGAGAAGTTGCGTATTGTCACCGAGCCGTGGGCGCCTTACGTCTACGAAGAGAACGGCAAAAACCTCGGGCTCGACTACGAAACCACCGCCATTGTCTTCAAACGGCTGGGCATCGAAGTCGAATGGCAGTTCCTGCCATGGAAGCGTTGCCTGTCGATGCTCGAAACCGGTCAGGCCGACGGTGCGCTGGATATCTTTCACAGCGATGAGCGCGACGCCACCCTGCTCTACCCGAGCGAACCGTTGTCGGACGTCGAGTTCGTGATGTTCTACGCCAACGATCGACCGCATCCGTTCAGCAAACTCGAAGAACTCAAAGGCCTGACCATCGGCACCTCGCCGGGCTATCTATACAGCCCCGATTTCAGCAATTCGACCCTGTTTACCCGCGAACCGGCGCCGACCCACGAGGCCAACTTCGGCAAACTGGTGCGTGGTCGTATCGACTTGCTGATCACCGATCGCCGCGTCGGTCAGCACTTGCTCGATGAACTGGATATCCGCAATCAAATCACTGAAAACCCGACCGTGATTAGCCGCCAGAGCCAGTTTTTGGCGGTTCGGCGCAATGCTGGCATGGATTTACTGGTGCAGCGTTTCGGTGCCGAGCTCAAGCGTTTCAAGCGCGAACCGGCCTACGCCGAGCTAAGCGCGCGCTATGGCGCGGCCCCGTCCGATGTCGCGCCGCTGGGCAATGCCTCGGCCAGCCGCAAAACCGTTGAGCAGCAGGAAAGCAGCGCGCAGTGATTGCTCTGTTATACTCCGGCGTTCCCGCCAGGCTCACGCCCGGACGCCCGGAACCGTAAAAGGCCTCTCGACCCGCTACAGCGCAGCTTCCCAGCCCGCGCGAGCACTCCAGACGTGCCTTCGGAACCGCAGCAGGACCGGACGGGATTGCGTCCTCTTAAACGTGATTCGCGCCAGGCAAGACTCCCATTGGGCCAAGCCCTAACTAAAACAGGATTACTCATGTCCTTTGCTTCCCTCGGTCTCTCCGAGGCTTTAGTCCGCGCCATCGAAGATGCGGGCTATAACGAGCCTACTCCGGTGCAAAAGCGGGCCAATCCCGCCGTGTTGCAAGCTCGCTACCTGATCGAGGC
>NZ_JBIVMX010000088.1:0-16886 GCF_044753305.1 Pseudomonas sp. NPDC088429
GTGCAGTTCGGCGACCAATTCACCTTTGCCGTACTTGCCACCCTCTTCACTGATATGGGTGATGCGATCCACCATCAGCATGTTCGGGGCGGGCAGTTGCGCGTTACCTGGGCCGACCAGCTCACCGCGACTGCAGCGCAGCAGATCTTCCCGAGTAACGGCGTTTTGTTTGGTCATGCGAGCTCCTCAATAATCCCATGCGGCAGGTGGGGCAAATCTTCCCGACCGTTCGAAGCGTTCATGCCTCGAACCGGCAGCCTACTCATAGACTATTGCGTTGTGGTGAAAGTCACAGCACCAAGGACATGAATGTACACTTGTGCACTGAAATTTTTAATCAAGCCCCTTTTGAGGCTCGTTCGGGTGCCTAAGACTGCCGCACTTTCGCTTTTCACGCCAGTCGCAGATGGTCGAAAGGCCCACTCTACGACACCCAGCGCTGCAGAATCTGCTGCAGATCATTACGTTTGAACGGCTTCGCCAGATAATCGTTCATACCCGCCTGCAGGCAGGTTTCGCGATCGCCCTGCAAAGCGTTGGCAGTCAGCGCGATGATCGGCACGTCGGTGCGCCCGGGCAGACAGCGAATCTGCCGAGTCGCCTCGTAGCCGTCGATAATCGGCAAGCGGCAATCCATCAGAATCACTTCGAAATCATTTTCCTCGGCACTGCGCACCGCTTGTGCGCCATCGGTGGCCACGCTGACAGTAAAGCCCAGACTGCGCAGCATCGCTTCAATCACCGTTTGATTGACCGGGTTGTCCTCGACCAGCAGCACATTGCGCCCTTCACCGTGGCCGTCGCCATTCAGCGTGCGCGGCGCGGTCAATTGCGGCAACGCCTGCTTCGACAGCGCCAGCGGAATCTCCAGGGTAAACACCGAGCCGCGACCTTCCTCGCTTTGCGCGCGCAATGTGCCGCCCATGCGCTCGGCCAGCGTTCGGGCAATCGGCAAACCGAGGCCGGTACCGCCGTAACGCCGTGAAATCGAACTGTCCGCCTGCTGGAACGCGTTGAACATCAGCTCCAGACTCTCCGACGAAATACCGATGCCGCTGTCGCGCACCGAGCAGGTGAACCACAGCAATTCGTGATCCAGCGACTGCCACTGCGCCTCGATGCTGACCCGGCCCTGTTCGGTGAACTTCAGCGCATTGCCGACCAGGTTGACCAGAATCTGCCGGATCCGCGTCGGATCGCCCTGTACCTGCAAGCCGCGCATGTCCTCGGGAACCCGCAGATTCAGCGCCAGACCCCGTTGCACCGCGCTGTGCTGGAACGACTGCGCGCAGGCACTGATCAGCTCGGCAAGGTTGAACGGAATATGTTCCAGCTCCAGCTCTGAGCGTTCGATCCGCGAGAAATCGAGAATATCGTTAATGACTTTCAGCAAGTGTTCGGTGGACTCGGAGGCGAGGGCGGCGTACTCGACCTGCTCCTCGGTCATCTCGGTGGTTTCGAGCAGTTGCAGCATGCCGAGCACACCGTTCATGGGCGTGCGCAGTTCATGGCTCATCATCGCCAGAAAGTCGGATTTGGCGTTGTTGGCCTTTTCCGCTTCTTCGCGGGTCTGGATCAACTGCGCCATCGCCTGATGCTGTTCGCGGCTGGCCTGTTCCAGTGCTTGGGCAAGGTTATTGATGTGCTGTGACAGCGCGCCGAGTTCGGTGTCATCGACAATCGGCAGCGGAGTTTTGTACTCGCCTTCCTGAATCGCCTTGACCGCATTGCCGATGTCGCGGATCGGCTGCGACAGACTGCCGGCCAGACGCCGCGCCAATACGAAAGTGAAGAGCAGGGCAAACAGCGCGAGAATTCCGGCCTTGAGCAGAATTTCCTGCTGACGCTGATTAAAAGCATCGTTGGACAGACCGACGATCACCCGCCCCAGATAATCCTCGCCGGCCGCCGCGTTATTGGCTTTGGTGTCCTGGAAAAAATCATTGTGCAGAGCGATCCGTTGCAATCGCACCGGCGCCTGAAACACCTCGACCTGATGCGGTTGGCTGTGGGACGCCGCCGGTTGCTCGACGTACACCAGAATCCGGTTGGCGCTGTCCTGTACCTCAAGGAATCGCACATTCGGCGTGGCCAGCGTGGCCCTGAGCAGACTTTCCAACACTTCATTGTTGCCGGAAATCACCCCGTATTCGGTGGCGGGCGCCAGTTGGTTGGCGATCAATTGCCCGGTGTGAGTCAGCTCCTGACGCAAATCCTGAATGCGCACAAAGGTGAAGAAGCTGATCAGCAACAAGGTCAGCAACAGCGCCGGGCCCAGACTGATCAGCTGAGTGCGGGTGTTGATGTCCCAACGGCGACGGAAACTCATCAGTGGCGTTCTCCTTCAGCCAGCGTTCTGGCGACAGACGCTTCATTCAACGGTTCGATCCCTAAGGAACGCGCTACCTGCGCATTACTTGAGACTTTAAAACGTTCGGGATAGAGCGTTCGCGGCCAGCGCGTGGTGGGCTGGTCGAGCAAATCATCCAGAATCGCCAGCCAGTCGCTCTGGTCGCTGTAACTGCTGGCCAGGCTGCCGGCGCGTACGAAGGCAGCATTCGGTCCGATTAGCGCAACGTGCCGCGCGTAGCTGCTGAGCAGCAGGTTCTTCGCGGTTTTCGGGTTGTACAGGTCAGGGTCGTCGAGGCCGAGCAGCACGTCGCTGTTTTTCAGGACTATTTGTAACGGGCGACTGTCGTTGGTGTTGTCCCAGCGCTGGCTGAAGATCTGCAGATTCAGCGGCTCGGCAATCAGATTCAGTTCTTCGAGGAGGAATTCGCTGTGCTCATCGAACAGCACGCCGACACGCTTGGCCTGCGGCAGAATCCGTCGGATCAATTGCAACTGTCGACCCAGCGGCGGATCGCTCCACAACAGGCTCAGGTGCGGTGGTTGCGCGGTGCCAAAACGTTGCCGCGCTTGCAGACGGCTGATGCGCAGCACCAGCGTTGCCGGGCCTTGGGCATCTTGCAGGCGCCAGTCCAGCGCGGGCAGGTCAAGCAGGATAAGCCGCAGGCTGGACGGTAATTTACCCGGCGCCGGCAGGCTTGCCAGTGGCTGAAAACGCACGTTATCGGTCGGGCGCAATTCGCTCAGCGCTTCGACGAACGCCTGCACACCGGGACTTTCTTCGGTGCCGGTCAACAGAATGTCGGCGGCCTGCACCCCGACGCCGTGCAGCCACGCGGTCAAAAACAGGCAGAGCCCGGCCAGCCAGTGGCCCAGGGTTGGCGTCTTCCGTGACGTGCCCAATCGCATCCTAGAACTCCAACTCGGCGCTGAAGTACATGACCCGGCGCTCGTCGTAGTTGTTGTCAACGAAAGTGGTCGGCTCATGGTCGAGGCGCTGTTGCAGCACGCCGGCCAGTTGCAACTGCGCCTTGCCCAGCGCGATGCGTTTGGCGATGCGCGTGTCGACCCGTTCGAAGCGGTAGCCGTTGAGGGCGTTGTCGCCGTAATAGAAGAGGGCACTGTTCCAGCCGTGGCCCCAGTCGCGCAGCCAGCCGGCGGAACCACTGTTGCGCGAAGTGAATTGCTGATCCAGTGGATTGCTCGCCTCGGCATCGACGAAGGCATACGTGAAGCGCAAACGGTCGGCCCGGCTCACGCGCCAGTCGAGCTGGGTTTCGGTGCCGCGAAAACGTGAGCTGTTGGCGTTGCTGGCGATGTACTGATTGTTGCGCAACGGCTCGCTGATCATCCCGGTGATTTCGTCGTAGAACAGTTTCACGTCGACGGCAAGGCCGAGTTCGGCGAAATAGCCGTTGTAGCCCAACTCGCGCGAGCGCATGTGTTCCTGATCGAGATCGCCCGGGCCACGGGTCTTGACGAAATAGCGCGCCGAAGACTGGCCGTAGGCCGAGGGCCGCAGGTTGCTCACCTGATAGCTCCAGTTGACGTTGTTTTCGAACATGTCCGGCGAGCGGATCGCTTCCGAGTACACCGCGCGCAGGCTGTGGCGCGGATTGATCAGGTAGTTGATCGCAAAGCGCGGGGTCAGCGAACTGCCGATCAGTTGCGTGTCCTCGAACATCGCGCCGCCCTGCAACAACCAGTGTTCTGTCGCGCGCCATTCCAGTTGGCCGAACGCGCGCCAGGTGGTGTCGTCCAGTGTGCCGTTGAAATAGGTTTCGGAGTCGGCGCGGTCGTAACGATAGTTCATGCCGCTGACCAGACGCAGGCTGTCGGACAGGCTGAGGGTGTCCTGCAATTCGAGGTCGTAGCGCGATTCGCGGGCGCTCTGGTCGATGTCACCGCACAGGGTTCGGCTGGCACCGTTGCGCCATTGATCGAGCACTTGGTTGGCCAGGGCCATTTCCTGCGGCGTACCGCGCGCGGCACCGGGGCCGGTGAACTGGGTGATGTTGCGCGCCAGGCGTTCGGTGTAATTCGGGTTGAGCTGCCACAGTTGCGTCAACTCAGGGCTGAACGACACTTCGGCATCACAGGCGCGCCACGTTTGCTGACGATCCCAGTGTTGCGCCGAAGCTTGTACATAGAGGCTGTGCTCGGGATTGATGTCGAGATTCCAGCGCACCGAACCAGCGTAATCCTTCGCCACCACGTCGGAATTGTTCCCGGCCGCGGTAATCCCCGAGAACACCGGATGGTAGGTGTAGGGCCGCTGGTTCGTGCCGTCCTTGGCGTTGACCTGCCAGTCGAGGCTCTGGTTATCGCTGAGGGTGTGGCTGACCGCGAGGCTGAAGCGGTTCAAGCGGCGGCTGTCGCGATAGTCGTCGCCACGGCGGTCGCTGTCGAAACCGTCATCTTCCTGACCGGACAGCGACAGGCGCAGATCGCCGCCATTCCAACCGGTGCCCTGGCTGGCATAGAAATCATTGATGCCGCGCTGGCCACGGGTGATTTTCAGTCGCGTGCCGTGGCTGTCCGCCGGGTGACGGGTGATGATGTTGACCACCGCCATCAGCGCGTTGGCGCCGTAGCTGACGGTGTTCGGGCCGCGAAAGACTTCGATGCGCTCGATGTCTTCCATGGCCACCGGAATATCGCTCCAGTCCACCGTGGCCAAACCGGCGCGGTACACCGAACGGCCGTCGATCAGCACTTGCATGCGCCGCGCTTCGGTGGCGTTGGTGCCGTGGTAATTGACCGCTGCCTGATTGCCGCTGATGTTGCCGACCATCATTCCCGGCACCAGCCGCAGCAGTTCGCTGATGTCGCGGGCGCCGCTGGCGTTGATCAATTCACTGTCGAGTACGGTCATGCTTCCCGGCACTTCCGCCGGCGTCTGCTTCAAACGCGTGGCGGTCAGCACCTGTGGCAGCGCTTCGCTGTCGATAAACAGGTCGTCTGCCAGCACCACCGGGCTGAATAACAGCGCCAGCAACAGTGACGAACGCGGAGGAGGGGAACCGACGGACACGACACAGCCTTGAAAGCAAAGAATTGGCGCGCATGTTAACCGAGGACAGCGACTTTTCCAGTCACGTTGCGGGCATTTTCCTAGGTTTTATTGGTCTTCTTCCTACAAGTGTCGGTAATTGTTGCGGGGGCTGGCCGCGACCGGGTCGCCCCGTATAATGCCGCCATCGCCACTGGTATGGATTAACGGATTGCATATGACTGAACAGCGCCCGATTGCGGTCCTGGGAGGCGGAAGTTTTGGTACCGCCGTGGCCAATTTACTGGCCGAGAACGGCCATCAAGTCCTGCAATGGATGCGTGACCCCGAACAGGCTGAAGCCATCCGGGTCAATCGCGAAAACCCGCGTTACCTCAAAGGCATCAAGATTCTGCCGGGCGTGACTGCGGTCACCGACCTGCAAGCCACGCTCGACGCCTGTGATTTGTGCTTTGTCGCGCTGCCGTCCAGCGCGCTGCGCACGGTGCTCGCTGCCCACGCCGAGCGCCTCAGCGGCAAGATGCTGGTCAGCCTGACCAAAGGCATCGAAGCGCAGACCTTCAAACTGATGAGTCAGATTCTCGAAGAGATCGCCCCGCAAGCGCGCATCGGCGTGCTGTCCGGGCCGAACCTGGCGCGCGAAATCGCCGAGCACGCGCTGACCGCCACGGTGGTCGCCAGTGAAGACGAAGATCTGTGCAAAGCCGTGCAAGCCGCGCTGCACGGCCGCACCTTCCGCGTTTATGCGAGCGCCGACCGTTTTGGTGTCGAGTTGGGCGGGGCGTTGAAAAACGTCTACGCAATCATCGCCGGCATGGCGGTGGCGCTGGAGATGGGTGAGAACACCAAAAGCATGCTGATCACCCGTGCCCTCGCGGAGATGACCCGGTTTGCGGTGAATCAGGGCGCGAATCCGATGACCTTCCTCGGCCTGGCCGGTGTCGGCGATTTGATCGTCACCTGTTCGTCGCCGAAGAGCCGCAACTATCAGGTCGGTTTCGCCCTCGGTCAGGGTTTGAGCCTTGATGAAGCGGTGTCGCGCCTCGGTGAAGTCGCCGAAGGCGTAAATACGCTGAAAGTGCTCAAGGCCAAGTCGCAGGAAGTCGGCGTGTACATGCCGCTGGTCGCCGGGCTGCACGCGATCCTGTTCGAAGGACGCACGCTGGAGCAGGTCATCGGTCTACTGATGCGCGCCGAGCCGAAAACCGACGTCGACTTTATTTCCACCAGCGGTTTCAACTGAGTGAGCCGGGAGTAGCAAGCCATGAACGATCCGAAAACCGAAGCCAAGTACGAATCCATCCTCCTGCGTGTGCTGTGGATGATCGTTTACGTACTGGTCTGGCAAGTGGCGCAGTTCATCCTCGGCGCGGTGGTGCTGGTGCAACTGATCTATCGTTTGATCTATGGCGCGCCGAGCGCCAGCCTGATGAATTTCGGCGACAGCCTGAGCCAGTTTCTGGCGCAGATCGGCCGTTTCGGCAGTTTCCACAGCGACCAGAAACCGTGGCCGTTCGCCGACTGGCCAACGCCGCGTACCCCGGAAGGTGAAGCGCCGCACGCCGTCGCGCCGGCACCGCATCCGGTTCGAGATGAGGAACCCAAACTATGAAACTCTGGGTATTGCGTCACGGTGAAGCGGTGCCTTACGGCTCGTGCCCCGACTCCGAACGGGAGCTGACCGACCACGGTCGCAAAGAAGCCTTGAACAGCGCCGCCCATTTGATCGGCCAGCCGCTTACAGCGATCTACGCCAGCCCTTATTTGCGTGCGCAGCAGACCGCGCAGATTGTGCGCGAGGCGCTGGGTTTCGAACCGGAGATTCGTACGGTTGAATGGCTGACGCCGGAGGTTGATCCGGACAAGGTCACCGATCAATTGGTCTCGGTGAGCAATGTGCTGCTGGTCAGCCACAACCCGTTGGTGGGCAATCTGCTCAGCTATCTGCAGCATGGCGCTGGGTATCCGCCGGAGAAGGTCAGCACTGCCGGATTGGCCGAGCTGGAAAGCCCTGAGTTGCTGATTGGCTCGATGACCCTTAACAGTCTCAAACACCCTTAAAAGCAAAGATCGCAGCCTTCGGCAGCTCCTACATTGGAATGCATTTCCCTGTAGGAGCTGCCGAAGGCTGCGATCTTTTGATCTTGTTTCTTTTGGTAAAAAATCCAACCAAGCACTTGCTTGGTTGACTACGCTTGCTCCAGACCTAAAAAACAGGAGCGAGTCGCATGTCTGCCGCCTTCCGTTTGCCGCTGGACGTGTTCTACGAACGAGAAGCCCGGCACCCGCGCCAGCGCTTTCTCGTGCAGCCCATCGGTGGCGGGCAAGTCGAGACCCTGAGCTGGGCCGACGTCGGCCATCAGGCCCGTTGCGCTGCGCATTGGCTGCGCGCTCGCGAGTTGCCGCAAGGCAGCCACATCGCCCTGATCTCGAAAAACTGCGCGCACTGGATCATCGCCGACCTCGCGATCTGGATGGCCGGGCATGTTTCGGTGCCGCTCTATCCCAATCTCACCGCCGATTCCGTCGCGCAGGTGCTCAATCACTCGGAAAGCGTGCTGGCGTTTATCGGCAAGCTCGATGACTGGCCGAGCATGTCCAAAGGCGTGCCGGATGATTTGCCGACCATCAGCCTGCCGCTGCATCCACCGGGCGACTTCGATTTCAGCTGGGCTGACCTGCAGCGCAGTTCACCGATTCAGGACGATCCGCGTCCCGCCGCCGAGCAACTGGCGACGATCATCTACACCTCCGGCACCACCGGCCTGCCCAAAGGCGTGATGCACAGTTTTGCCAATCTCGGTTTCGCCACGACGCGCGGTACGCAGCTGTTCGGGCTCAACGAGAACGATCGGCTGCTGTCGTACCTGCCGCTGTGTCATGTTGCCGAACGGATGTTTGTGGAACTGGCCTCAATCTACACCGGGCAAACCGTGTTCTTCGCCGAAAGCCTCGACACCTTCATTACCGACCTGCAGCGCGCACGGCCCACCGCGATGTTCGGCGTGCCGCGTATCTGGACGAAGTTCCAGATGGGCGTGTACAGCAAGATCCCGGCGAAGCGTCTGGATTTCCTCCTCAGTCTGCCGTTCATTGGCAAACGCGTCGGCCACAAAGTGCTCGCGGGGCTGGGGCTGGATGCCTTGCGCGTGGCGTTGTCCGGCGCGGCGCCGGTGCCGCAGACCTTGCTCACCTGGTATCAGAAACTCGGCCTCGATGTACTCGAGGTTTATGGCATGACCGAGAGTTGCGGTTATTCGCACATTTGTCTGCCGGGGCAATACAAACAGGGCTGGATCGGCAAACCGTGCCCGGATGTCGAGGTGCGCATCGATGAAACCGGCGAAGTGCTGGTGCGCAGTCAGGCGACCATGCTCGGCTATTTCAAGGATCCCCAGAAAACCGCTGAAACGCTCACCGAGGATGGCTTCCTGCGCACCGGCGACAAGGGCGAACAGGATGCCGAAGGGCGCTTGCGCCTGACCGGGCGGCTGAAGGAAATCTTCAAAACCAGCAAGGGCAAATACGTCGCCCCGGCGCCGATCGAAAATCGCCTGGCAGTGCATTCGCGGATCGAACAGGTCTGTGTGGTCGGCGATGGTTTGAGTGCGCCGCTGGGCTTGTGCGTGCTGTCGACGGTCAATCAGGAGGAGGGGCGGGCGAGTCTGCATTCCAGCCTGGAAAAACTCCTCGAAGAGGTCAACGCCGTGCTCGACAAGCACGAACGCCTGCGCCGGCTGGTGGTGGTCAAGGACAGTTGGGCGGTGGAAAACGGTTTTCTCACGCCGACCTTGAAGATCAAACGCAACGTCATCGAAGACACTTACGGTGCGCGCTTTGAAGAATGGAGCGAGCGTAGCGAGGCGGTGCTGTGGCAGGATTGAGCGACGACTAAAACAACAAAGGAAGTCTGCGATGAGCTTGTGGCGTACCACTCCGAACATCGAGCAGTTGAACGCGATCCAGAAAAACACCATCGGCGAAGTGCTGGACATTCGCTTTGAATCTTTCGACGAAGAGTCGCTGACCGCGAGCATGGTTATCGACCATCGCACCCATCAACCGTACGGTCTGCTGCACGGCGGCGCATCGGTGGTGCTGGCGGAAAGCGTCGGTTCGATGGCCAGTTATCTGTGCATCGATGCCAGCAAGTTTTATTGCGTGGGGCTTGAGATCAACGCCAACCATTTGCGCGGTTTGCGCAGCGGTCGGGTGACGGCGGTGGCCAAGCCGATTCACATCGGCCGCACCACGCATGTCTGGGATATTCGGTTGACCAGCGATGAGGGTAAAGCCAGTTGTGTGTCGCGGTTGACCATGGCGGTGGTGCCGTTGGGGCAGACGCCGCCTGCGCAGTGAGTCAAGGGCTGGATCAGGTTGATTGGCGACGGCCATATTGGGTCATCGACAGCCTCATCGCATTCGGTAATTCCGGGTGGTAGTCGGGTTCGAAGCTTCTCAGGATGCTGTTCGGAGGAGTAAATCGATCCAGTCTGAATTTCCTGTCGTCAGCGCCGATTAACTTGCTCACGCCGAACTGTACATGTTGCCCAAGGTAAGTGCGGGCTTCAGTGGGCGTTGCCAGAATGCTGGTCACGGCGGATTGTAAGTTGGCATTGCTGATTTTGCCTGTTTCAGAGGCTAAGCCCAATGTCAGGGTTGCAGTCAAAGTCGACCCTGCAGTACGCGTCGCCAACCCATACAGCACCTCGTCGAGCTTCGGTTTCGAGAGTCCACTGTTTTCAGGGCGTTGATATTCTCCCCCCCGAAATGAATTGATTGTGGTGATAGATACGCCGTCCAGAGCTTCAACCACCGCACCGACAGCAACCCCGGCCGCAAACTCCGACAGCTCTGGTTTAACCGAGCCGCCTGCCGCCAGCAATACTGCGTAAGCGCTGGTGCGCAAGGCTGTCGTGCGGAACGAAGGTGCCACGGTAACGCTAGGACCAGCGTCGGTGAGTATGCGTTGCCCGGTTTCTCTTGTCAGATTCCCGGGTGCGCTGGCTAGGATTCCGATGGCCGTTACGTTTAAAGCTTCACGGTTGGCGAGGTAGGCGTAAACTGGGGCAGCGGCTCCCGCCGCAGCCCCCACCAGCCCCAATGCGCCAGCCATGAATTTCTGTGTTTTGCGGCCGTAATTACGACCGATGGCAAGCCGACTACCCGCTCCCAATCCCATCGATCCACCGGCAACGGCGCCGACAATCGCGCCTGCGATGGTCAATCCCAGATTGACACCAGGGTCGGGAGGCGAGTCCGTATCGCCAGAGGCCCATTGCTCCAATCCTGCGGCGGCAAAATATTTCACCGAACCGCCGGCCAGTGCGCTCGCGCCATCTCGGGCAAACGTGGCGAGCGCCGCGCTGGCGCCTTCTTTCACCGTGACCAGCCCCTGAAAATCGACATTGCCGACCGGATTGCCCTGCACCATGGCAAACAGATTCAGGCCGTCCGCAGTGCCCAGCGGATCAGCATTGAGCCAGCGCTGCAGCCATGGCGCGTAGTAACGAAAACCGTAGTAATACAAACCCGTGGCGTCACGCTCTTTGCCCGAATAGCGCAGGGTTTTGTAACTGGCCTGGACCTGACTGCGCCCGGCCCACCAACAGGTTTCTCCGTAGGGGTAATAGTCCTCCCGCGAAATCAGTTGTGCCTGTGCGTCCAGCTCCACTGTGCTCGAATTCAGGTGATCGCTGAAGCTGTAGCGTTGCTGATCCTGCACCATGCCCGCCGGCAGGCCTTTCGCCCAATGCAACACCTGGAGGGTGGCGCGTGCGGCCTTGATCGAGATGACGTGGACAATCTGGTCTGGCTCAGTGCGAATCTCCAGACCGGGCAAGTAACGGGTTTCACTATCGCGCGTCAGCGTGCCGGTGAAACGCTGACTGATTTTGCGCTGACGCTGGCCACCACCGTCATACACATAGAACTCGATGTCATCTGGCTCATCGGCACGGACGATCTGGCTAACCTGCCGTAATTCATTACGCCGATCCCAATGCAATTCTTTTCCGTGCTGCAGAAACAGGCGATTGCCGCTGGCGTCGTACCTCGCAGCAATTTCGCCTTCATCCGGTAACTGGCCGTCAGGTTTTTCCGCCAGGCTACGATTGCTGGAGTGAGCGACGGCCGTGCGTTCCGTGCGGTTGCCGCTGGCGGCGCGGTGTTCCATGCGCAGTAAATTACCGGCGCAATCGTAGGTGTAGGTACGCGTGTAGTTTTCCAGTTGTGCCGGATCGGCAGGCGAGGAAAACTCCGGTAACTGTGGGCCGCCAGTGGCGTTACGGATCTGCCGGCCACTGGCCTCAATCAAGCGCGAGAGACTGTCGTAGCGATAGCGACAGGTCGCTTCGGTGCGCTGGTTGCGGTGAAAGTGAGCGGGCGCTGCGTGATCGGCGATGCGGGTGATGTTACCGCTCGCGTCATACTCGTACGTCAGATCCTGCACCGTCTGGCCATCATTTGTCTGACTGAGCAGATGCTGCAGGCGACCGTCATCAGCGCCGAACCGTGCTCGAGACACCACACCGTTCCCTGCACGTTGATGTTCCAGATGGCCTTCGGCGTTGTACTGAATATTGCTGGCTATCGTCTGGCTCTGCGGGTTGGCTGCCAGCGTCAGATGGATTTCGCGCAACTGGCCGGCGCGATCCTGCAACAGTGTTTGCCGATTGCCCAGCGCATCGGTCTGGCTGATCAGTTCACTGACAGCGTTGTAGGTGCAGAGAGTCGTGGCAGGATTACGTTCCAGAAAGCGATCACGATCGGTTTCCACCTCCGGCCAGTTAACCGCCCACTCGGGGTCGGCGCAAAAGGTCCGACCGCATTGAAGGGGCAGGCCGCCCAGGCTGAATTGCGCAAAGTGCAGGGTGCCTGCGGTGTCGTCATGCCGAATCATGCGACCGCGACGATTGTGGGTGATGTCCTGCGGTTCATCGCCATAGATAAAGCGTTCAGTGCAGTGTTCAGGCTCACTCGCGGCGTGCTCGAATATCGCACTTGGACGACGCAGCGAATCGAGGTCAGTGCGCCGGTGAATAAGTCGTTGATCCCAGTGCTCAAGAGTTACGCCGTCCTCTGCAATAAGGCTCAATCGCCAGCCGGCGTCGGTGTTTTCGCTTGATAGTGGCGATCCCGAGAGGCTGAATACAGCGTTCTGATTCGCCGGGCTTGAAGGGTTGAGTTGATGCTGAATGAACAACCTTGGGTCGCGACATGCAATCGCGCGCCCCGACGTGTCGTAAACCTGTTGGGTTACGTGGCTTTCAGGTGCAGAGGTGTCGTCGCGGCGGTGATAAGCCACGCTGCGCAGAGCCAGCCCTCTTGGGTCGACCACGCTAATGGCAGGAGTATGAGCGTGAGTCATGAGAAGCCAGCGCCAATCAGAGTGGGAGTCAGCTTTTTATCGGCCTGAGGCAGGTGCCTGTCAACTGACAGAACTGACAGTTGACAAGTGCCACAACGGCGCCTGCCATAGCCGTGGCACGACTGTCATCATTCCTGGCAGTTACGGTCATTGCTGTCGCGCGCCGTCTTGCGGACAATCAACGCCACGTTTCCCGCTCATGGATGTACCGGTATGTCGCAACCCATCTTTTTCGCCCACGCCAACGGCTTCCCTTCGGGCACCTATGGCAAGTTGTTCGCGGCGCTGGCGCCCGAATACCGGGTCGCGCATCTCGAGCAGCATGCCCATGACCCGCGCTTCCCGGCGGATGACAACTGGTACAACCTCGTCGATGAGTTGATCCACCATTTGCAGCAGCAAGATCAACCGGTGTGGGGCGTTGGCCATTCGTTTGGCGGCGTGCTGCACCTGCACGCGGCGCTGCGTTGCCCGGAGTTGTATCGCGGCGTGGTCATGCTCGATTCGCCGGTGCTCACGCGCACCGATCAATGGGTGATTCGTGCGGCCAAGCGTTTTGGCTTCATCGACAAACTTACCCCCGCCGGTCGCACCTTGGGCCGCCGCGAAGAGTTCGCCGACCTTGACAGTGCGCGCAGTTATTTCGCAGGCAAAAGCCTGTTTCGCGGCTTTGATCCGGAATGCTTCGACGCATATCTGCAACACGGTTTACACAAGGTCGGCGACAAGCTGCGCTTGCGCTTCGACCCCGCCACTGAGATCAGTATCTACCGCGGCGTGCCGCATACCAGCCCTGGCCGCACCGGGCAACTGCAGGTGCCGCTGGCGGTGGTGCGCGGGCACACGAGCCGTGTGGTCATGCGTCATCACACGCGTTTTGTCTCGCGGCTGGCGCAGGGCGAAGCACTGAGCATGCCCGGCGGCCACATGTTTCCCCTTGAGCGCCCGCAGGACACCGCGCGGCTGCTGAAAACTCTGTTCACGCGCTGGGAAAACCGTCAGGACAAGGATTGCGCATGAGCCCGACTTTCGAAGAAGTGCGCCTGAGCCTGCCGCATATCGAACTGGCGGCGCATTTATTCGGCCCCGAAGACGGTCTGCCGGTGATCGCCTTGCATGGCTGGCTCGATAACGCCAATAGCTTCGCGCGGCTGGCACCGAAGCTTAAAGGCTTGCGCATCATCGCACTGGACATGGCCGGGCACGGCCATTCCGGGCATCGTCCGAACGGCGCCGGTTACGCCCTGTGGGACTACGCCCATGACGTGCTGCAAGTCGCCGAGCAACTGGGCTGGAAGCGTTTCGGTCTGCTCGGGCATTCGATGGGCGCGATTGTTTCGCTGGTGCTGGCGGGTGCGTTGCCGGAACGCATCACCCATCTGGCGCTGATCGACGGCGTGATTCCTCCTACAGACAAAGGCGAAAATGCCGCCGAGCGCATGGGCATGGCCCTGCAAGCGCAACTGGATCTGCGCGAGAAGCGCAAACCGGTTTACAACACCCTCGACCGTGCGATCGAGGCACGGATGAAAGGGTTGGTGGCGGTCAGTCGTGAGGCGGCCGAACTCTTGGCCCAGCGCGGTTTGATGCCGGTGCCGGGCGGTTACACCTGGCGCACTGATAATCGCCTGACCTTGCCGTCGCCGTTGCGTCTGACCCAGGAACAGGCGATGGCTTTCGTCGCGCGCATCAGTTGCCCGGCGCAACTGGTTGTCGCGGCCGACGGCATGCTGGCGAAACATCCTGAGCTGCTGGAACGTCTACCCTTTAGCCGGGAACAGCTGCCGGGTGGCCACCATTTGCACCTGAACGATGAGGCCGGTGCCGACCTTGTCGCAGACTGTTTCAATCGGTTCTTCGCCATTCCTTGACTTGCTGCGGGCAACTGTCGAGGCTGGGCGGGTTGAAATGGGAGACAACCACGATGGATTTCTATACCGCTGCGACCTCGAATCACACAGTCATGCCGATCCGATGAGCCTGACTATGCGGTCACTCAGTCTGTTGGCGCTGTGCTGTTTCAGTTCCTTTTCATTCGCCGCCGATGTGCCCGGCAGTCAGGATCTGCAGATCGTGCCGCGTCTGGCCGATGCGCAGATTGTCGACTATCGCCCTCCGGTGGAGCTGGAGCGCATCTATCCGATGGGCTCGATCCGCAAGATCAGCGGCCAGTTGCGCTTTGACGGCCAGGTCACCGCCCGAGGCCAAACCACGGCGGTGACTTATGAGTTGCCACCCGAACATTCCGCCACCGAAGCCTTCACCGCTGCCCGCGAAGCCCTGCAAAAGCAGGATGCCGAGTTGCTGTTCTGGTGTCAGGCGCGTGATTGTGGCGAAAGCAGCCTGTGGGCCAACGAGGTGTTCGGCAACTCCAAACTGTACGGCGCTGACGAACAACAGGCGTACTTGCTGTTGAGGCTGGCAGCTCCGCGCGACAACACGCTGGTGGCGCTTTACAGCATCACTCGCGGCAATCGCAAAGCCTATCTGCACGTTGAACAGTTCGAAGCAGTAGCGCCACTGGGCGAGCTGCTGCCGACCTCGGCGACCTTGTTGCGTCAATTGAAAAGCACCGGTGAGCTGGATTTCCCGAACCGCGTGGATGCTCCGGATGACGCTTGGCTGCGGCTGATTTCCCGTGGCTTGAATCTTGACACGACGTTGCGCGTGACGGTGTCCGGACCCAAGGCCGAGGCGTGGCGTCAGGCCTTGATCAATCAGGGCGTACGTGCGGCGCGTATGGAGACCGGCAGCGTCGATGGTGTTGGCCTGCGCATCGATCTGTTGCGATAAGCTGTATCGGGCGAGCGCGCGCGGCGTGTTCGCCTACTCTTGGCCTGACTGACTTTTTCGGAATCTTACATGCTCAATAACGATCGCCTGCTGGTGCAGATCCTCCTGCTGGTGTTGTTTGGCGCCAGCCTGTGGGTGATGGCGCCATTCTGGTCGGCGCTGTTCTGGGGCGCGGTGCTGGCATTCGCCAGTTGGCCGCTGATGCGCCTGCTGACCCGCTGGCTCAATGGCCGGGAATCGCTGGCGGCAGCCATTTTGACGCTGGGCTGGATGTTGCTGGTGGCGGCGCCGCTGGTTTGGCTGGGGTTCAACCTGGCGGACCATGTGCGCGATGCCACGGGTTTCATCAAGGACGTGCAGGTCGACGGTTTGCCGGAAGCGCCGGTGTGGCTGGGGACTGTGCCGTTGGTGGGCGAGCGTCTGGTCGGCATCTGGGACAGTATCGATCAGCAGGGCGCGGCGCTGATGGTGTCGATCAAGCCTTATCTGGGGCAGGTCGGTAACTGGTTGCTGGCGCGCAGTGCGCAGATCGGGGGCGGCATTCTTGAGCTGACGCTGAGTATTGTGTTTGTGTTCTTTTTCTACCGTGACGGGCCGCGACTGGCGGCGTTTGTTCATGGTTTGCTGGAGCGGTTGATTGGTGATCGCGCCGGGTATTACATCGAGCTGGTGGCCGGTACGGTGCAGCGGGTGGTCAACGGTGTGATCGGTACGGCAGCGGCGCAGGCGGTTCTGGCGTTGATCGGGTTTTTGATTGCCGGGGTACCGGGGGCGCTGGTGCTGGGGATTGTGACGTTCCTGCTCAGTCTGATTCCGATGGGGCCGCCGTTGGTGTGGGTGCCGGCGACGGCCTGGCTGGCGTGGAAGGGTGAGTATGGGATGGCGGTGTTCCTCGGGATTTGGGGGACGTTTGTCATCAGTGGCGTGGATAACGTGCTCAAGCCGTATTTGATCAGCCGCGGGGGGAATTTGCCGTTGGTGATTGTGTTGCTTGGGGTGTTTGGCGGGTTGATTGCGTTTGGGTTTATCGGGTTGTTTATTGGGCCTACGTTGTTGGCGGTGGCTTATAGTTTGTTGACGGATTGGAGTAAGAGTCAGGGTAGGGTTGAGGATCGGCGCTGAGTTGTTTGGGCATATCCGTTGCTGCGGGTGTGGCTGATTATGGTTTCGCCCTTACGGCGAGTCACCTTTTCCAAACGCCGAAAAGGTAACCGAAAAGGCTTTGCCCTGACGTTCGGCACTCGCTGGGGCTCGGGTTCCTTCGCTCCGGGATTGATCCGGGGTTCATCGCCTACGGTTTGCTTCGCTGCACCTCCTCTCGATGTGTTTGGCTGCGCCAAACGGTCGCTGCGCTCCCACCCC
>NZ_JBIVMX010000089.1:0-16652 GCF_044753305.1 Pseudomonas sp. NPDC088429
AATCATAAGGCATACCATAATTACAACACTCACTGGAATTCTTAAGATAGAACAAACCTACATTTCAGAATATTCCACCCGCTTTGGCGGCTCGGTAAAGGGCTTCAATGTCGAGGAATACCTGTCGGTCAAGGAAGCACGCAAGCTCGACCTGTTCATTCAGTACGGTCTCGCCGCCGGCTTTCAAGCCGTGCGCAACTCCGGTCTGGAAGTCACCGACGCCAACCGTGAACGCATTGGCGTGGCCATGGGTTCGGGTATCGGCGGTCTGACCAACATCGAAGAAACCAGCCGTACCCTGCATGAGACGGGCCCGCGTCGAATCTCGCCATTCTTCGTGCCAGGCTCGATCATCAATATGATTTCCGGTTTTCTGTCCATCCATCTGGGTGCACAGGGGCCTAACTACGCCATCGCCACTGCATGCACCACCGGTACGCACTGCATCGGCATGGCCGCGCGCAACATCATGTACGACGAAGCCGACGTGATGATTGCCGGCGGTGCCGAAATGGCCGCGTGCGGTCTGGGCATGGGCGGCTTCGGCGCGTCCCGTGCGCTGTCGACCCGCAACGACGAGCCGACCCGTGCCAGCCGTCCGTGGGACAAGGGCCGTGACGGTTTCGTCCTGTCCGACGGTGCCGGTGCACTGGTGCTTGAAGAACTCGAACACGCCAAGGCACGTGGCGCGACCATCTACGCCGAGCTGATCGGTTTCGGCACCAGCGGCGATGCGTTCCACATGACTTCGCCTCCTGCCGACGGCGCCGGTGCAGCACGCTGCATCACCAATGCACTGCGCGACGCGAAGATCAACGTCGATCAAGTGCAATACATCAACGCCCACGGCACGTCGACTCCGGCCGGCGACCTTGCCGAAGCCAACGCGATCAAGTCGGTGTTCGGTGAGCACGCCTACAAGCTGGCGGTCAGCTCGACCAAGTCGATGACCGGCCACCTGTTGGGCGCGGCGGGCGCGGTTGAAGCGATCTTCAGCGTGCTGGCGATCAACAGCCAAGTGGCACCGCCAACTATCAACCTCGATGAGCCGGACGAAGGCTGCGATCTCGATTTTGTGCCGCACACTGCGCGCAACATGGACATCGATGTCGTGCTGTCCAACTCCTTCGGTTTTGGCGGCACTAACGGCACCCTGGCGTTCCGTCGGTTCGCAGGCTGATGGACTGCTGGGTCGACGGTCAACCGGCTGACGCTCTGTCGCTGAAAGATCGCGGCCTGGCTTACGGCGATGGTCTGTTCGAGACCATTGCTGTGCGTGGCGGCCAACCGATCCTGCTGGATCGGCATCTGACGCGACTGGCCGATGGCTGTTCGCGTCTGGCCATCGCCGCCGATATCGAGTTGATTCGTCATGAGCTGCTGAGCTATGCGGCAGCGATGGGCGAGGGCGTGCTCAAACTCATCCTCACCCGTGGCGACGGTTTGCGCGGTTATGCGCCAGATCCTGCGGCACCGGGCCGACGCATTCTGCAAGGCAATCCACCGGCGGCTTATTCCGTTGTTCATGCTGAACAAGGCGTTCGCCTGTTTCCGTGCAGCACACGCTTGGCCATCCAGCCGCTGCTTGCCGGACTCAAACACCTCAACCGACTCGAACAAGTGCTCGCCCGTGCCGAATGGCAGGACAGCGAGCACGCCGAAGGCTTGATGCTCGATCAGGCTGGTCGGGTCATTGAAGGGGTGTTCAGCAACGTGTTTCTGGTGCGTGACGGTGTGTTGATCACGCCCGATCTGAGACGCTGCGGTGTCGCCGGTGTGATGCGCGCCGAAATATTGTTTCAGGCCGAGTCATTGGCCATCCCCACGCAAATCGCCGACATCAGCCTCGAACAGCTGCAATGGGCTGATGAAGTGTTCCTCTGCAACAGTGTTTATGGCGTGTGGCCGGTACGCGCCTACGCTGCACTGAGCTGGCCGGTTGGCCCGCTCACCCGTAAACTGCAAACCATTGCCCGCGCGCTACTGGATGCCTGATTCGTGAGACGTAAACTTTTGCTGCTGCTGGAAACCGGACTGGTTCTGGCAGGGCTGTTGTTGGGCGCCAGCGCCTGGAAGATTCACTCCGCACTGGAACAACCCCTGAACATCACGCAGGAAGAGCTGCTGGATGTGCCGAAAGGCTCTACCCCCACCCGTACTTTCCTCGAACTCGAAACCGATGGCGTCATCAAGGACGCGTTCTGGCTACGGGTTTACTGGCGCTTCAACCTCGCCGGCACACCGATCCACAGCGGTGAATACCGCATGCAGCCGGGCATGACCGTTAATGGTCTGATCGATTCATGGAAGCGCGGCGACGTGGTTCAGTACAGCCTGACCCTGGTCGAGGGCTGGAACTTCCATCAAGTGCGTGCTGCATTGGCCAAGGACGAGAAAATCGAGCAGACCCTGAGCGGTTTGAGCGACAGCGACGTGATGGCGAAGATTGGACACAAAGGCCTGTTCCCGGAAGGGCGTTTCTTCCCTGACACCTACCGCTTCGTGCGCGGTATGACCGATGCCGAGTTGCTGAAAAAGTCCTTCGACCGTCTCGATGAAGTACTGGCCAGCGAATGGGAAAAACGTGCGTCGGACGTGCCTTATCGAGAGCCGTATCAGGCGCTGATCATGGCCTCGCTGGTCGAAAAAGAAACCGGCGTCCCGCAAGAGCGCGGGCAGATTGCCGGGGTCTTCGTACGGCGGATGGCGTTGGGCATGCAATTGCAGACCGACCCGACGGTGATCTACGGTTTGGGCGATCGCTACACCGGCAAGCTGACGCGCGCGCATTTGAAAGAGCCGACGCCGTACAACACTTACGTGATTCCCGGCCTGCCGCCGACGCCAATTGCGATGGTCGGGCGTGAAGCGATTCATGCGGCGCTGAATCCGGTCGATGGCACCAGCCTGTATTTCGTCGCGCGTGGCGACGGCAGCCATGTGTTCTCGGATGATCTCGATGCGCATAACGCGGCGGTGCGTGAGTTTCAGCTCAAGCGCCGTGCGGATTATCGTTCCAGCCCGACGCCTGTAGTTGCACCGGAATCTGCGCAAGATCCGATTCCTGCGGCATCTCCGGACACGGCGCCGGAAGCGTTGCCGCAAGTTCCCGCCGAGGAACCTGCGCCAACCCCGGCACCGGACGCCGCTGCACCCTCCAACGCGCAATGACTTTGACTAAGGACTGCCTGTGACTGGCTTGTTTATTACTCTGGAAGGCCCGGAAGGCGCCGGCAAAAGCACCAACCGCGAGTACCTCGCCGAGCGTTTGCGCGCCGCCGGTATCGAAGTGGTGCTGACCCGTGAGCCCGGCGGTACGCCACTGGCCGAGCGGATCCGCGACGTGCTGCTGACCCCGGCCGAAGAAGTCATGAACCCGGATGCCGAGCTGTTGCTGGTGTTCGCGGCGCGCGCTCAGCATCTGGCCGAAGTGATTCGTCCGGCGCTGGCCCGCGGTGCAGTGGTGCTGTGCGACCGTTTCACCGATTCGACGTATGCCTATCAGGGCGGCGGTCGTGGCTTGTCGCTGGAGCGCATCGCCACGCTGGAGAACTTCGTGCAGGGCGATCTGCGTCCTGATCTGACTCTGATTTTCGATTTGCCGGTGGAAATCGGCTTGGCCCGCGCCAGCGCCCGTGGTCGTCTCGATCGTTTCGAGCTGGAAGGCCGGGCGTTTTTCGAGGCAGTGCGCAATGCGTTTCTGAAGCGCGCCGAAGCCGATCCTGCGCGCTATGTGCGCATCGACGCCGGCCAACCATTGGCCAAGGTTCAGCAATCGCTGGATACCTTGCTGCCGAACTTGCTGGAGCTGGCCCGTGGCTGAGGCCTATCCATGGCAGGACAGCCTCTGGCAGCAACTGGCCGGGCGTAAGCAACACGCGCACGCGTATTTGCTGCACGGCCCGGCCGGGATCGGCAAGCGCGCGCTGGCCGAGCGCTTGATGGCGAGCCTGCTGTGCCAGCGTCCGACCCCGGAAGCGTGCGGCGAGTGCAAATCCTGCATGCTGCTCAGGGCCGGCAGTCATCCGGATAATTACATCCTCGAACCGGAAGAGGTCGACAAGGCGATCAAAGTCGATCAGGTGCGTGATCTGGTCAGTTTCGTGGTGCAAACCGCGCAACTGGGCGGGCGCAAAGTGGTGCTGATCGAGCCGGTCGAGGCGATGAACATCAACGCCGCCAACGCCTTGCTGAAAAGCCTCGAAGAGCCTTCCGGCGATACTGTGTTGCTGTTGGTCAGCCATCAGACCAGCCGTTTGCTGGCGACGATCAAGAGTCGTTGCGTGCAACAGGCCTGTCCGCTGCCGAGTGAGGCGATGAGCCTGCAATGGCTGGCTCAGGCTCTGCCGGAATGTTCGGAAGAGGAGCGTGTCGAACTGCTGACGCTGGCGGCCGGTTCGCCGTTGATGGCGGTCAGTCTTCAATCCCAGGGTGTGCGCGAACAGCGCGCGCAAGTGGTCGAAGGCGTGAAGAAGTTGCTCAAGCAGCAGCAATCGCCGACGCAACTGGCCGAAGAATGGAAAAGCATTCCGATGCTGCGCCTGTTCGACTGGTTCTGCGACTGGTCGAGCCTGATCCTGCGCTATCAACTGACGCAGGATGAAGCGGGCCTCGGCCTGACCGATATGCGTAAAGTTGTGCAGTACCTGGCGCAGAAAAGTGCGCAGGGCAAAGTCCTCGAGATTCAGGACTGGATTCTCGCGCAGCGGCAGAAAGTCATGAGCAAGGCCAACCTCAATCCGGCATTGCTGCTGGAGGCATTGTTGGTGCAATGGGCGGGATTGCCTGGCCAAAGATAAGAATGTGTACCTAGACTCTGAACATCAGCAGTGGAGGTCAACATGAATGAACCCGTCAGCCCGGGGCCGCGTAACGGCATCTTGTCCCTGACCATCAAAGACAAGTCGGTGCTTTACGCCGCCTACATGCCGTTCATCAAGAACGGCGGTCTGTTCATCCCGACCAACAAGAGCTACAAGTTGGGCGACGAGGTGTTCATGCTGCTGAACCTGATGGACGAGGCGGAGAAGATTCCGGTGGCAGGCAAGGTCGCCTGGATCACGCCCAAAGGTGCGCAGGGCAATCGCGCCGCCGGTGTCGGCGTGCAGTTCAACGATGGCGACAACACCGCGCGCAGTCGCATCGAAACCCATCTGGCCGGAGCCCTCAAGTCCGACCGTCCCACTCATACGATGTAAGTAGCCGTCCTTTTTATGCTCGTAGATTCCCACTGTCACCTTGATCGCCTCGACCTCGCCGCCCATGACGGTTCGCTGGATGCCGCACTCGATGCCGCCCGGCAGCGCGGGGTAGGGCACTTTCTGTGCATCGGCGTCAGCGCCGACAACGCTGCCGACGTCAAAGCCCTTGCTGAGCGTTACGACGACGTCGATTGCTCGGTCGGCGTGCATCCGCTGGATGTGCAGCCGGGCGCTGCGCCTGCGCTGGATTGGTTGCTGCACGAACTCAATCATCCGAAAGTGGTGGCGATCGGCGAAACCGGTCTGGATTATCACTACGAGCCGGAAGCCGCCGAGTTGCAGCAGGAGTCATTTCGTCTGCACCTGCAAGCGGCTCAGCAGACGGGCAAACCGGTGATCATCCACACCCGTGGCGCGCGGGCCGATACTCTTGAACTGCTGCGCGAAGCGGCGTTGCCTCAGGCCGGTGTGCTGCATTGCTTCACCGAAGACTGGGACATGGCCAAAGCAGCGCTGGACATGGATTATTACATTTCCCTGTCGGGGATCGTCACCTTCCGCAATGCCGATGCGTTGCGCGATGTTGCGAGCAAAGTCCCGGCGGATCGCTTGCTGGTGGAAACCGACTCGCCGTATCTGGCGCCGATCCCGTACCGCGGCAAGCCAAACCTGCCGCAATACGTGCGTGAAGTGGCGGAATTCCTTGCGATGCTGCGCGGTGAGAACTACGAGCGGTTTGCCGAGCAGACCACCGAAAACTTCAAACGGCTGTTCCCGCTGGCCTCCGTTAAATCTGCCATGTAGGAGCTGCCGCAGGCTGCGATCTTTTGATCTTGATTTTGACAGGCAAGGGCAAAAGATCGCAGCCTGCGGAAGCTCCTACAGGTGTGATGTTCGGGTAGCTGGGGTAAGGGTCAAATCGCAGGCAAAAAAAACCCGGGTTCTGGGGGGTGAATCCGGGTTAAGACCATTAGGAGTAAAACAAAGGCACGCGGTCCGTTGGTACCTTTATCGGCGCGACACTTGGGGGAGATGTCGCCCGACAGTTCAAGTATTGATCAGTCTGGCGTGCAGTCCAGTGAGCCGGTCGGGGTTTTTAAACAAATTTGGAATACGTTTGCTTCAGTTGAGTTCTCATTGCGTCCAAAACGTTCTCAAAATGAACAAGAAACGCAGATATGGTCGGATGATCCGTGCATTTTTGCGCAAGTTAGGCATAATACGCGGCTTCGAATTTTGACCCTTCAGACCTTTTCTTATGCACAAAGAACCTCGTAAGGTCCGTGAGTTTCGTCGCCGCGAGCAAGAAATTCTCGATACCGCGCTCAAGCTGTTCCTCGACCAAGGTGAAGACAGTGTCACCGTCGAGATGATTGCTGATGCCGTCGGTATCGGCAAAGGCACGATCTACAAGCACTTCAAATCCAAGGCGGAAATCTACCTGCGCCTGATGCTCGATTACGAACGCGATTTGAACGAGCTGCTGCATTCGGCCGACGTCGACAAGGACAAGGAAGCGCTGTCCCGCGCCTATTTCGAATTCCGCATGCGCGACCCGCAGCGCTATCGCCTGTTCGATCGCCTCGAAGAGAAGGTGGTCAAGGGCAATCAAGTGCCGGAAATGGTCGAAGAGCTGCACAAGATCCGTGCCTCGAACTTCGAACGTCTGACCCTGTTGATCAAGGGCCGCATCAGCGAAGGCAAACTCGAAGACGTGCCGCCGTACTTCCACTACTGCGCATCCTGGGCGCTGGTGCACGGCGCGGTGGCGCTGTATCACTCGCCGTTCTGGAGCAATGTGCTGGAAGATCAGGAAGGTTTCTTCCAGTTCCTGATGGACATCGGCGTGCGCATGGGCAACAAGCGCAAGCGCGACCCGGAAACCCCAAGCAGCTGAGCCATTCAGCCGCCTTATTGCGCCATGATTTCGCTACATGTCGCAGTACCGCAGGAATATACTCAGGCATAGGGCTTGCTAAAACTTGATTTGTGAGTCAAGTTTTAGCGGCTCGAAATTTTTCCGCCGGAGTGATCATGATCGTTGACCGTCAAGGCAGGCGTTTTCGCAATTTGCGCATCAGCCTGACCTCAGCCTGCAATTACGCGTGTACCTACTGCGTGCCCAACGGCAAGCGGCTGGTGGCTGCGCAGGATGAACTGTCGGCCGAAGCCATGGCGCGCGGCGTTGAGTACCTGATCGAAGCGGCCGGTATCGAGCGCTTGCGCATCACCGGTGGCGAGCCGCTGGTCAGCCCGAAACTCGAATCGTTCATGACCGCCGTCGGCAAGATGGGCCTGGAAGACATCAGCCTGACCACCAACGGCCAACTTCTCGCCAAGAAACTCCCGCTGCTGGTCGATGCCGGTATACGCCGGATCAACGTGTCCCTCGATACCCTCGACGCCGGTGCATTCCGCAGCATTGCCCGTGGCGGCGATCTGGCCACCGTGCTTGATGGCATGGATCAAGCTGCTGCGGCGGGGATGAAGATCAAGGTCAACATGGTGCCGTTGCGCGGGCAGAACCTTGATCAAGTGATGCCGCTGCTTGATTACTGTCTTCAACGAGGTTTCGAACTGCGCTTCATTGAATTGATGCGCATGGGCCACCTGGCCAAAGACTCCAATGCGTTTCTGCAACAGTTCGTCAGCCTTGAGCAATTGCTCAGCCTGATCGGCGAGCGCTACGAGTATGCGCAGACTGATGCGCCGATCGATGCCACCGCTGTGCGCTATGCGATTCCTGGCCTGGGCAACTTCGGCGTGATTGCCAACGAAAGCGTGCCGTTCTGTCGGACATGCTCGCGCTTGCGACTGTCGTCGACGGGTTGGCTGCATGGCTGCCTGTCGTCGAGCAACCGCCACTATGTCGGTGATCTGCTTGATAAGCCGCGTCATCAGGCGTTGCCAGCGCTGCAGCGTTTGTTGGTCAAGGCGTTGGGCGACAAGCAGGAAGTAGCGTTCTCCGGTGGCGCCACCGTCATGAAGATTATCGGCGGCTGATACTCCCTATTCGCGGGCAAGCCTTGCTCCTACAGGATCGCGTAAATCTGTAGGAGCAAGGCTTGCCCGCGAAAGCATTCTATAAATCAACGAAGATCCCGAGCTGGCGCAAAAGCTGCATCCAACGGCCATTCGCCGGTTTTCCGTCACCGGCCTCTGGAGGAATAGGATGCGTAGCCTGGTTTTGCTGCTGGCCGTTTTGGCGCTTGGCGGCTGTATGACTGTCAGCGATATGGCCGAAGGCACTCGCTACCAGATGAGCGACGCCGGTTTGCTCGATCACAGCGACAGCCGTCGCGTGAACAACTTCCGCATTCAGCCTGATTCGTTCATCTACATCGCCCAAGGCGCGTTCGCCCCGCCGGGCGGTTCTTACCCGCGTCCAAACGTGGTCGCCGAAGAAGCCTTCAAGGGTTTCGTCGAATACTTCCCGATGGTGCGCCGCGCTCGCGCGCCGGAAGGCCTCGATCAGGCGATGGGTGAGGCTCGCGATGCCGGTGCTCATTACCTGCTGTACACGCGTTTCGCCAAGGCTGACGACCGCATTGGTAACTCTGATGAGTGGCTTGATGAAGAAGCGGTCGACCGTCTCGGCATTGACGGTGGCGTGATTCAGATCATGTTGATCGAGACCAGCACCCAGTATTTGATTGATACTGCACGCATCAAAAGTCGTGGCGGTTTACTGACGTTCCACGACAATAAACCCGAAGACCTCATCGGCCCGCCGCTGGCACAGTACGCGCGCAGCCTGTTGGGGATCGGCGACCAATAAATTCAAGGAGAACGCCATGAGTGGCCCGCAAAAAGCCAATGACCTGTTGGGACAAATCCCCAAAACCAAAGGCTTGCCGCCGGTGCACTTGTGGAACCCGGACTTCTGCGGCGACATCGACATGCGCATCGCCCGCGACGGCACCTGGTATTACCTGGGCACACCGATCGGGCGCAAGCCGATGGTCAAACTGTTCTCGACGATCATGCGCCGCGATGGCGATGATTATTTCCTGATTACTCCGGTCGAGAAGGTCGGGATCAAGGTCGACGACGCGCCGTTTGTGGCGATTGCCGTTGAGGTGGAAGGCGAGGGTGAGGCGCAGCTCTTGCGTTTTACCACCAACGTGGATGAAGCGGCTGAGGCCGGGCCTGAGCATCCGATCCGCGTCGAGATTGATCCGACGACGCAAGAGCCTGCGCCTTATGTGCATGTGCGTACCAATCTTGAGGCGTTGATTCACCGCAATGTGTTCTACCAACTGGTGGAATTGGCGGTCAGCCGCGAAATCGATGGCCAGCGCTGGCTGGGCGTGTGGAGCGGCGGCGAGTTCTTCCGCATCGGCCTCGAACCCTGAGACACACATCCCCCCTGTAGGAGTGAGCCTGCTCGCGATAGCGGTTGATCAGTCAATCCTTGTGGTGACTGACACTCCGCAATCGCGAGCAGGCTCACTCCTACAGGGGATTGTGTTGACACCTAATCATATGATGATTAGCTTTATCACCCATCGCACTCCGCTTTGAGGTGTTCATGTCCAGCAGCTTCCACGCATCCACGGTTGACTGGCTCGGCAGCTGGATCGCCGCCGGCCAGGTCAAACCTGGGCAGACCATCAAGGTCGAGGCGGATCTGGGTGAGCAGCTCGGCGTCAGTCGCACGGTGATCCGCGAAGCGATCAAAACCCTCGTTGCCAAAGGCATGCTCGAAGTCGGGCCGAAAGTCGGCACCCGCGTGCTGCCGGTTCGGCGCTGGAATCTGTTCGATCCGCAAGTCGTCGGTTGGCTGTCGCGCAACGGCTTGCCGGAAAACTTCGTCGATGACCTGCTTGATCTGCGCCGCACCATCGAACCGATGGCCGTACGCTGGGCCTGCGAACGCGCCACCTTCGAACAGATCGAAGCCGTTCAACTGGCCTACAACGCCCTCGAACGCGCGGTCGACAGCGGCATCGATTACAACCGCGCCGATCAGGTCTTTCACGAATGCATCCTCGCGGCCAGTCACAATCAATTCATCGAGCAAATGGTGCCGGCGCTCGGCGCGTTGTTGGCGGTGTCGTTTGAAGTGTCTGCCGCCGATCCCGATGAACTGCGCCGCACATTACCGATCCACAAAGACATGGCCGATGCCATCGCTGCCCGCGATTCCGCGCGCGGCGTGTGGGCGTGCATGACTTTGATCGATAACGCCGATCTGGCGATCAAACGTTTTTACCCAAAAGTCATGGCCGACAAAAAAGCCAGCTGAACTCACAGAAATCCCCTGTAGGAGTGAGCCTGCTCGCGATAGCGGTGAATCAGTCGCATTGAAGTCAACTGACACGACGCGATCGCGAGCAGGCTCACTCCTACAGAAAATCATAAGAACAATAGAGGAATGGATATGCCGTGCACCGCCCTGACCCAACACCGCGCCCAACTCGGTGAAGGCCCGTTCTGGGACGCGCCGACCCAGGCGTTGTACTGGGTCGACATCGCCGGCAAACAGGCCCTGCGCCTGATCGGCCAGAACGTACAAATCTGGCAAATGCCCGAGCACGTTTCTGCGTTCATCCCCTGCGCCAGCGGCGATGCGCTGGTCACGCTCAGCAGTGGCGTCTATCGCCTCGACCTCGATTCCCCTGGCCTCGAACCACACCTGACCCTGTTCTGCGTCGCCGACCCGCAACCCGGCAATCGGCCCAACGAAGCGCGTTGCGATGGCCAAGGCCGTTTGTGGCTCGGCACCATGCAAAACAACATCGGCGAAAATGGCGAAGACCTGCCGATCACTCGCCGCTCCGGTGGCCTGTTCCGCGTCGATGCGGATCAACGCGTCACGCCATTGCTGCGCGGTTTGGGCATTCCCAACACGCTGCTGTGGAGTGACGACGGCACCACGGTTTTATTCGGCGACAGCATGGACAGCACGCTCCATCGCTATTTCATTCAAACGGACGGCCATCTCGGTGCCGCCGAAGCCTGGTACGGCCCCGACCAACAGGGCGGCCCGGACGGTTCGGCGATGGACGCCGAAGGTTACGTGTGGAATGCCCGTTGGGATGGCAGTTGCCTGCTGCGCCTGACGCCTGAAGGCAAAGTCGAGCGCAAAATCGAGTTGCCTGTCAGCCGCCCGACCAGTTGCGTGTTCGGTGGCGATGACCTGAAAACCCTGTACATCACCAGCGCCCAGAGCCCGCACAAGCATCATCTGGACGGTGCAGTGCTGTCGATGCGCGTTGATGTGCCGGGAAAACTCTGTACGCGCTTTGCTGGTTAAATCCCAAAATATGGGATGCAAAATTATATATTGAGATTATTTGGCCGACGGGTTTATAGTCGGCTCCAGCAGTAACACGCACTCACACTTAAAAAGAACAAAACAGGTGAAGTGATGCAGCGAATCTCCATCGCACTCCCACTCGGAGTCCGCGTCTCGCAACGGCCCCATGCCGTCAGCGACGCCTGCCTGTTTTGTTTCAAACGCCTTCCGAACCGGACATCTTCAGCTGTCCGGTTTTTTTGTGCTTGCGAAACAGGAGTCGAGATCCATGGCTGAACCCCTTTCCCTGCCGCCGGTGCCTGCACCGCCGAAGGGCGAGCGTCTGAAAGACAAAGTGGTCTTGCTGACCGGCGCTGCGCAAGGCATCGGTGAAGCGATCGTTGCTGCGTTTGCTTCGCAGCAAGCGAAACTGCTGATCAGCGATATTCAGGCCGAAAAGGTTGAGAAGGTTGCCGCCCACTGGCGCGAGCAGGGCTGTGACGTGCAGGCGCTCAAGGCCGATGTGTCGCGCCAGCACGATCTGCACGCGATGGCCAAACGCGCCGTTGAGCTGCACGGGCGTATCGACGTGCTGGTCAACTGCGCCGGGGTCAACGTGTTCCGCGATCCGCTGGAAATGACCGATGAAGACTGGCATCGCTGCTTCGCCATCGACCTCGATGGTGCCTGGTTCGGCTGCAAAGCCGTGCTGCCGCAGATGATCGAGCAGGGCGTTGGCAGCATCATCAACATCGCCTCGACCCATTCCAGCCACATCATTCCCGGCTGCTTCCCGTACCCGGTGGCCAAACATGGTTTGCTTGGCCTGACCCGCGCCCTTGGCATCGAATACGCGGCGAAAGGCATTCGCGTCAACGCCATCGCGCCGGGCTACATCGAAACCCAATTGAATGTTGATTACTGGAACGGTTTCGCCGATCCGCACGCCGAACGTCAGCGCGCCTTCGATCTGCACCCGCCGAAACGTATTGGTCAGCCGCTGGAAGTGGCGATGACTGCGGTGTTTCTGGCCAGTGATGAAGCACCGTTTATCAACGCGTCATGCATCACCATCGATGGTGGCCGCTCGGTGATGTACCACGACTGAGCGCAGCGGCTTTCACGCGGATAGATCCGGGTGAAATTCAATCATCATACGATATGACTATTTTCAACAGGCTTTGCAGCAGTACGTGTCACGCCACCACACCTGTGGCGAGGGAGCTTGCTCCCGCTCGGCTGCGCAGCAGTCGTAAATTCGGGCTATGCGGTATGTCTGATTGACCGAGGTAACCGGTTTTAGGGCCGCTTCGCAGCCCAGCGGGAGCAAGCTCCCTCGCCACAAGCTGTTTAATTTGCTCAAAAAAAATAACAAGGAGTCAGCTTATGAAACGTCGTTTCGGGATTCGTACCCTGTGCACTACCGCCCTGGCGGTCACTGCATTCAGCCTGAGCAGTTCGCTGCTCGCTGCCGACACCGTGAAAATCGGTTTTCTGGTCAAGCAGGCGGAAGAGCCGTGGTTCCAGACCGAGTGGGCTTTCGCCGAGAAAGCCGCCAAGGACAAGGGCTTCGAACTGATCAAGATTGCTGTGCCGGATGGCGAGAAAACCCTATCGGCCATCGACAGCCTTGCCGCCAACGGTGCCAAGGGCTTTGTGATCTGCCCGCCGGACGTGTCGCTCGGCCCGGCAATCATGGCCAAAGCCAAGCTCAATGACCTGAAAGTGATTGCCGTCGACGACCGTTTTGTCGACGCCAACGGCAAGTTCATGGAAGACGTGCCGTACCTCGGCATGGCCGCGTTCGAAGTCGGCCAGAAGCAGGGCAGCGCGATGGTCGCCGAAGCGAAGAAGCGTAACTGGGACTGGAAAGACACTTACGCTGTGGTCAACACCTACAACGAACTCGACACCGGCAAGAAGCGCACCGACGGCTCGGTGAAATCCCTTGAAGACGCCGGCATGCCGAAGGATCACATCCTCTTCGCCGCGCTGAAAACCCTCGACGTACCGGGCAGCATGGACGCCACCAACTCGGCGCTGGTGAAACTGCCGAGCGCGGCGAAAAACCTGATCATCGGCGGCATGAACGACAACACCGTGCTCGGCGGCGTGCGCGCCACTGAAGCGGCCGGTTTTGCCGCGACCAACGTGATCGGCATCGGCATCAACGGCACCGACGCCATTGGCGAACTGAAAAAGCCTAACAGCGGTTTCTTCGGTTCGATGCTGCCAAGCCCGCACATCGAAGGCTACAAAACCGCCGAGATGATGTACGAGTGGGTGACCACCGGCAAAGAACCGCCGAAGTACACCGCGATGGACGACGTCACCCTGATCACCCGCGAAAACTTCAAGCAAGAGCTGGAAAAAATCGGCTTGTGGAACTGATGCAGCGACGGCCCGGGCAGCCGGGCCGTTTTTCGGTGTGAAGAGGTGGCTTTATGCACGCGCAAGTACAGACACAACAACACAGCTCCAGCGGCAGCCTGCGCTTCAACGGGATCGGCAAAACCTTTCCCGGTGTGAAGGCGCTGGACGCCATCAGTTTCGTCGCGCATCCGGGGCAGGTTCATGCCTTGATGGGCGAGAACGGCGCCGGCAAATCGACTCTGCTGAAAATCCTTGGTGGCGCTTACATACCGAGCAGCGGCGAGTTGCAGATCGGCGAGCAGACCATGGCGTTCAGGTCGACCGCCGACAGCATCGGCAGCGGCGTCGCGGTGATTCACCAGGAGCTGCATCTGGTGCCGGAAATGACCGTCGCCGAAAACCTGTTTCTCGGCCATCTGCCAGCGAGTTTCGGTTTGATCAATCGCGGCGCCTTGCGTCAGCAAGCCTTGAATTGCTTGAAAGGTCTGGCCGACGAAATCGATCCGCAGACCAAGGTCGGACGCCTGTCCCTCGGCCAGCGGCAACTGGTGGAAATCGCCAAAGCCCTGTCGCGCGGCGCCCATGTGATCGCCTTCGACGAACCGACCAGCAGCCTCTCGGCCCGTGAGATCGACCGCTTGATGGCGATCATTGGTCGTCTGCGTGACGAGGGCAAAGTGGTGCTCTACGTCTCGCACCGGATGGAAGAAGTGTTCCGTATCTGCGACGCGGTGACGGTGTTCAAGGACGGTCGCTACGTGCGCACCTTCGAGGACATGAGCCAGCTCACCCACGATCAACTGGTGACCTGCATGGTCGGTCGCGACATTCAGGACATCTACGATTATCGCCATCGTCCACGCGGCGCTGTCGCGCTGAAGGTCGACGGTTTACTCGGTCCGGGTCTGCGTGAGCCGATCAGTTTCGAGGCGCACAAAGGTGAAATTCTTGGCCTGTTCGGATTGGTCGGGGCAGGGCGCACCGAGCTGTTTCGCTTGCTCAGCGGCCTTGAACGCAACACCGCCGGACGCCTCGAATTGCGCGGTTACGAATTGAAACTGCGCTCACCGCGCGACGCGATTGCCGCCGGGATTTTGCTCTGCCCGGAGGATCGCAAGAAGGAAGGCATCATCCCGCTGGCCAGCGTCGCCGAGAATATCAACATCAGTGCCCGTGGCGCCCATTCGGGGCTCGGCTGCCTGATTCGCGGTCTGTGGGAAAAGGGCAACGCCGACAAACAGATCAAAGCGCTGAAAGTGAAGACCCCGCACGCCGGTCAGCAGATCAAATTCCTTTCCGGCGGCAATCAGCAGAAAGCCATTCTTGGCCGCTGGCTGTCGATGCCGATGAAAGTTCTGCTGCTCGACGAACCAACGCGCGGCATCGACATCGGCGCCAAAGCGGAGATCTACCAGATCATCCACAACCTCGCCGCCGAGGGCATTTCGGTGATCGTGGTGTCCAGCGACCTGATGGAAGTGATGGGCATTTCCGACCGCATTCTGGTGCTCTGTGAAGGCGCCCTGCGCGGCGAAATCAGCCGCGACCAGGCTAACGAATCCAACCTGCTGCAACTGGCTTTGCCGCGCCACCGCGCTGACGGCGTGGCGAACTGAGAGGTGACTATGATGACAACCCAAAACGAAACCCTGCCCAAAGAGCGCAAACCGCTGGACATGCGCCGCTTCCTTGATGACTGGGTCATGTTGCTGGCGGCGGTGGGCATTTTCGTTGCCTGTACGCTGCTGATCGACAACTTCCTTTCGCCGCTGAACATGCGTGGCCTCGGCCTGGCGATTTCCACCACCGGGATCGCGGCGTGCACGATGTTGTACTGCCTGGCGTCGGGGCATTTCGACTTGTCGGTGGGCTCGGTGATTGCCTGCGCCGGCGTGGTCGCGGCAGTGGTGATGCGCGACACCAACAGCGTGTTTCTCGGTGTCAGTGCAGCGTTGGTGATGGGCCTGATTGTCGGGCTGATCAACGGAATCGTGATTGCCAAGTTGCGCGTCAATGCGTTGATCACGACGTTGGCGACCATGCAGATTGTTCGCGGTCTGGCTTACATTTTTGCCAATGGCAAAGCGGTGGGTGTTTCGCAGGAATCGTTCTTCGTGTTTGGTAACGGCCAGTTGTTTGGCGTGCCGGTGCCGATTCTGATCACCATCGTGTGCTTTTTGTTTTTCGGCTGGCTGCTGAATTACACCACCTACGGGCGCAACACCATGGCCATCGGCGGCAACCAGGAAGCGGCGCTGCTGGCGGGCGTGAACGTTGATCGCACCAAGATCATTATCTTTGCCGTGCATGGCGTGATTGGTGCGCTGGCGGGGGTGATTCTGGCGTCGCGGATGACCTCGGGGCAGCCGATGATTGGTCAGGGGTTTGAGCTGACGGTGATTTCAGCTTGCGTGTTGGGCGGGGTGTCGCTGAGCGGCGGGATTGGCATGATTCGGCATGTGATTGCCGGGGTGTTGATTTTGGCGATCATCGAGAATGCGATGAACCTGAAGAATATTGATACCTTCTACCAGTACGTGATTCGCGGGTCGATTCTGCTGCTGGCCGTCGTCATCGATCGCCTCAAACAACGCTAAGATCAAGAGCCCCTCACCCCAGCCCTCTCCCGGAGGGAGAGGGGGAAAGGGAGCAGATCTCCTGGCTTTTCAAAACCTGAGTTCGACTCGATATTTCAGGTCGATGTAAGTAGAACAAACACCTCGATCAGTCCCCTCTCCCTCCGGGAGAGGGCTAGGGTGGGTAAAGACCGGGTACATCCTTTACGTTTGAGACCGGGGACATGGTTTACAGGTATCAATCATGGTCAGGAGGTGCTG
>NZ_JBIVMX010000090.1:0-7756 GCF_044753305.1 Pseudomonas sp. NPDC088429
AATGGCAAAGCCCCGGTGGTGGGCCATGAGTCCTGTCGCTTCGGGCATGCTGGTAATCCGTAACAGAGAGCCAAGGTCTCTGAGCTTGATAAAGAAATAAGGCAGTGACGATATGTCGCAGCAATCAATCGCGCTGATTTTATGGCTAAACACCCGGCAAGTAAAATTCCTATAGCGAAATTATTTATTGGAATAAGGACATAGCGCCCCTCCAGGCCCCGCCAGCCCATGCGTTGCGGGCATTAGCCGGTTTTGCGGGAAATATGTTTTGTTTGAAATGTAACGAACATAGTTGCTGCTAAATGATAATCAATATTGTTTGGCGCGGTTTTGTAACTGTTTAACGGGTGAGGTATTGGGAAGTTGTCTTACTTGCACGTTACTGCAAGTAGCGACGGCGCCCGTTTTACACGATTTTTCCTACGCCGCTACCGCTCTGGATCAATGTTTTGTCCGAGCACCGCAGATCCCTGTGGGAGCGAGCCTGCTCGCGAAAGCGCCAGATCAGCCAACACATCTATTGCCTGACACACCGCCTTCGCGAGCAAGCCCGCTCCCACACTGATTTGTGGCGTTGACACGAACCTTGTAGGAGTGAGCCTGCTCGCGATAGCGGTGTGTCTGTACCGAAGATGTTGGCTGACTTTCAGCCATCGCGAGCAGGCTCACTCCTACATCAATTTGTGGTGTGCCTGGGGTTTTGTGTACTACCGAGAACCCGTAGGAGCAAAGCTTGCTCGCGAAAGCGCCAGATCAGTCGACATTTTTATCGCCTGACACACCGCCTTCGCGAGCAAGCTCGGCTCCTACAATGATTTGTGGCGTTGACACGAACCTTGTAGGAGTGAGCCTGCTCGCGATAGCGGTGTGTCTGTACCGAAGATGTTGGCTGACTTTAAGCCTTCGCGAGCAGGCTCACTCCTACATTGATTTGTGGTGTGCCTGGGGTTTTGTGTACTACCGAGAACCCTGTGGGAGCGAGCCTGCTCGCGAAAGCGCCAGATCAGCCAACACATTTATTGCCTGACACACCGCCTTCGCGAGCAAGCCCGCTCCCACACTGATTTGCGGCGTGGACACGAACCTTGTAGGAGTGAGCCTGCTCGCGATGCGGTGTGTCTGTACCGAAGATGTTGGCTGGCTTTAAGCCTTCGCGAGCAGGCTCACTCCTACACTGATTTGTGGTGTGCCAGGGGTTTTGTGTACTACCGAGAACCCCTGTGGGAGCGAGCCTGCTCGCGAAAGAGCCAGATCAGCCAACCCATTTATCGCCTGACACGCCGCCTTCGCGAGCAAGCTCAGCTCCTACAATGATTTGTGGTGCGCCCGAGGTTTGGTGTACTACCGAGAACCCCTGTGGGAGCGAGCTTGCTCGCGAAAGCGGTAAATCAATCACCCCCAGACCCGACGCCTTGCACGCCAGGCCTGTCCCCTCCAATCCTCTCAGCCAAACCGCCCAGCCAGCTTCGACGCCGCGACCTCAAAAGCAGCCTTCATTTCCTCAACCACCCCGTCATCATGCGCAAACGACAAATACACCCGCCCATAAGGCGAAGGCATTACCAACACCCCAGCCTCGCGCAACGCCAGGTGCAGCGCCTTACTAAACTCCGCAGCGCCACATTCCAGCGCCTCGGCATAATTCGTCGGGGCCTGCGCCGAAGGCCAGATCCCGAACACATTGCCGTAACCGGTGGTGCTCACCGTCATCCCATGCGCCTTGAACGAGGCCTCCACGGAAACGCGCAGCGCCTCACCTCGCGCAATCAAACGCTGATAATCCGCATCATCCAGTTGCGCCAAGGTGCTGATCACCGCAGCACACGCCATCGGGTTGCCGCTGAACGTACCGCCACGCAGCACCCGACCTTCCTCAAACCCCGCCAAAATATGCGGCTTGCCGACAATCGCCGACACCGGCACACCATTGCCAATCGCCTTGCCAACACTGGCGATGTCCGGATCCAGCCCTGCCTGCAAACCCGCGAGCCCGGCGAACAAACGAAACCCCATCAACACTTCATCACAGATCACCAGCGCCCCATGCCGATGCGCGACTTCCTGCACATGCAGCAAATACCCCGGCGCTGGCATGATGCATCCCGCATTAGCGAGCATCGGCTCAAGAATTACCGCCGCAATGTCCGAGTCCTCAGCAAACAGTCGCTCGACATCAGCAAAGTCATTGAAGCGCAGCAACGTAGTGCGCGGCGTAGAAGGTCGCTGACCGTCAGCAAAATTCGCCTCACTGGATGACACATTGCCAAAGCTGACGTCATCAAACCAACCGTCGAAACCCGCCGCCATTTTCGCGATACGCCCACGCCCGGTATACGCGCGAGCCGCGCGGCAGGCGAGGTGCACCGCTTCACTGCCGGAGTTGGTGAAAATCACTTTGCTCAGCGCGCCGGTGTGCGCCGCCAGTGCCGAGGCCGCCGCGTGTTCACGGACATGCGCCCACGATGGCGCGGCAGAATCGGCCAACGCCGCCGCCACCTGTTCGTTGACGCGATTATTGGCGTGCCCCAACAGCACCGCGCCAAACCCAAGCGCCGTGTCGATGTAGCGACGACCTTGATCGTCATACACATAGGCATCCTTGCCGTTGCGGATAAACAGGGTTTCGCCATTGAGTTCCGGAAGGATGCGCGCGGCGCTGGAAACATCGCCAATCAGGTTACGCATAGAAGCCTCTGTGCTTATTAATAGATGAGCGTTCAGCCGCGCTCGGTGTTCCACGGACTCTGCGCGAGTTTCTGTTCAAGAAAGTCGCGGAACACGCGGATCCTGGGGCTGAGGTGCTTGCGATTGGTGTAGATCATGTAAATCGGTTCGAAGCTGTCCGGGCTGTAGCTCTGCAGCAACGGGATCAAGCGGCCCTCGCGGATGTCGTGACCAATATGAAACTCGGCCAAGCGCACAATGCCCGCGCCGCTGAGGGCCAGATCGCGCAGCAGATCGCCCTGAGCGAAAGTCGCTTTGGGAATCACCGGGATGCTGGTCGGGTGGCCATCGATGAGAAAATCCCAGTCGTTCCACACGCTGTTGAAGCCGAAGCTGAAACAGGTGTGATCGAGCAATTTCTGCGGGTGCTCGGGCGTTCCGTGGCGGGCGAGGTAGTCCGGGGAGGCGCAGATAATCCAGCGACTCTGACCAATCTTGCGGGCGATGCGCGTGGAGTCCGGCAACACGCCGCTGTGAATCGCCAGATCCAGCCCTTGATCGAACTGATCGGAAAATTGCGCGCCGATCTGGATATCAATCGTCAACCCGGGGTAGGCCGCCAAAAACTCCGGCAGCCACGGAATGATCTGGTGTTTGGCAAACGTCGACATCGTGTGAATCCGCAGCATGCCGCTGACTCGCGTCGGAAACGCCTCGGCCAGTGAGTCGGCTTCGGCCATCGCGTTGATCACCGCGCGGGCGCTGACCAGATAGGCCGCGCCTTCTTCGGTCAGCGACAAACTGCGCGTGCCGCGTTGAAACAGGCGCACCTGCAAGCGATCTTCCAGACGCGAAATCAGCTTGCTGATGGCCGACGGCGTCAGACCGTGGGCGCGAGAGGCCGCTGAAAAGTTACCGTGCTCCGTGGCCCAAAGAAACGCCAGCAGCTGCGAGTAGTTATCCAAGACTTGCCTCCCGTGTCGATCCGACGCCTGCCACGGCGTCGATCAGCGAATGAACTGTTCGATGTAATCGTCTGGCAACCCGAGCTTTTTGTAATGCGCGCGAGCGGTTTCCAGTTTGGTGAAAACGTCTTCGTAACCGACCGCTACACCCTGCGGATCAACGTAGGTGTAACCGCCCTGCACGTGGAACCAGGTGATCATCTCTTCGACATCTTCCGGCACGAACAGGGTGTGAGTCTCGCCCGGCGGCTCGAAGGCAAACGAACCTTCCTCGGCGACCCAGTCATGCTCCAGATAGTACCAGCGACCTTTAAGCACCATCGCGTGCACGCCGCCGGTATGACGATGACGCGAGAGCACGCCGCTTTTGCGCACGCGCAGCAAGTTGATGTAGTAGCCACCGGACACGCTGAGCAACACCGGTTTGAACGACACCGAATCGGTCACCGGCACCCACAGTTGATCGTCTTCCAGCCACTGGCCGAGGACGCCGGGGTGCACCATGTCGGGCGCCATGTACGGCACTTGCGGCAGTTGATAGGGGATGGCCAGTTCATCAGGTTTAGGCGCAATACTCATGAGGCGTTCCTTGTAAGTTTTGATAACCCCCGGCCGGTTGTTGGCCGGGGTTTCAAGCAGAGTAGGGTGGAGATCAGTCGTGAAAAAGCAGGTCGCCGGCACACTTGCTGTGACGCTCAGTCACAGCGGCGGGCGGTGTTCAGGCCAATACTTGCGGGGTGGCGGTTTCAACTGGCGCCATGGCGCTGCGTCGTGCCGACAATTCGGGCTGCGACTTCTGCAAATACGCGCCGATGATCACCAGCACCGCCGTCAGGCCAAGGGTCGAGAGCAGTTCCGCACGCTGACCGGGGAAGGCCGCCATGATCGCGAACACGCCGAGGATGAACACGATCGTGAGGATCGTCAGATACGGAAACATCCACATGCGCACTTCGAGTTTTTTACCCTGCGCGACCAGTTTGCGGCGCATGCACAATTGCGTGACGGCGATCACCAGATACATCAGCAAGGCCAATGCGCCGCTGGTGGCCAGCAGAAACTGGAACACTTGCTTGGGCAGCAGATAGTTGGCGGTCAGCGCCGTCAGCGCGGCGACCGAAGTCAGCGCGACGGCCAACAGCGGCACGCCGTGACGGGTGGTGTGCGACACCGCGTTCGGCGCATCACCGCGACGGGCCAGCGAGTAGGCCATGCGCGAGGCGGTGTAGATCGCCGAGTTCAGGCAACTGGTGACCGCCACCAGCACAACAATGCCCATGATCTGCGGAGCCCACGGAATGTTCATCGCGCTCAGCACAGCCTGGTACGAACCCTGCGCCAGATCCGGGGCGTTCCACGGAATCAGGCACACCACCACAAACATCGAGCCGAGATAGAACAAGCCCAGACGCCAGACCACGGCACGAATGGCTTTTTTGATATTGGCTTTCGGATCCTTGGATTCAGCGGCGGCAATGGTCACCACCTCGCTGCCCTGGAAACTGAACATCGCTGTCAGCAGACCGGCGACAATCGCCACATTACCGTTGGGAGCAAAACCGCCGTTGGCGTAGAGATTGGAAATCCCGCTGGTCGAGGAACCCGGCAAAACCCCGAAAATCGCCAGCACGCCGAGGATGATGAAGCCGACGATCGACACGACTTTGAACAGCGACAACCAATATTCCAGCGTACCGAACGAACCGACGCTGAGGCTGTTGCACAGGATCAATGCGAACGTGACGCCGAACGCCGCCACCCAATGGGAAATCCCCAACCAGTCGCCCAGAATATTGCCGGCGACAATCGCTTCGATGGCAATCACCAACACGTAAAACCACCAGTACAACCAACCGATGGAAAATCCGGCCCAGCGACCAATCGCCTGATCGGCATAGGAAGAAAACGACCCGGTGTCCGGCCGCGCAGTCGCCATCTCGCCGAGCATCTGCATGACCAGCACCACAATGATCGCGGCGCAGACATACGACACCAGCACCGCAGGGCCAGCGGTGGCAATGGCATTACTCGAACCCACAAACAGACCGGCACCAATCACGCCGCCGATCGAAATCATCGTGACCTGCCGTCCCTTCAAGCCATTCCCTAGCTCGTTGTTAGCCTTGTCTTTGTCATCACGCATCGGCTCGTACCTCGAATGAACGTCTTTATTATTGTCTGTAACGCCGCAACGACACGGCGATGGGCCGTACCCTAAGCGCTTAGAGGGGAGGGCATTAGCCCTAAATGGTTCAAAGAGGGTGTGAACTGTCGTCACAGGTGGCGGGTGTTTGGTGGGGGAGTGTCAAGGACGGGGGATGGAGGGCGGATTCTCTGCCGAATCCATAATCGACTGGTTTTTTCAGGTCGATGTAAAACGCCAGGCACCTCGGTCGGCTCCCTCTCCCCGAGGGAGAGGGCTGGGGTGAGGGGGAAAGGACGTTGATCCATTACAGACGTTTACTGAAGATTGCGCGGATGCTGTTGAGCAGATCTGCCTGCGCGATCAGTGGGCAGCTTGAAAAGCCCCTCACCCTAGCCCTCTCCCGGAGGGAGAGGGGACTTGAGTGGGGGATGCTCACGAGATACGCCGACTTGAACGTGATGCTTTGAATCCATAATCGACACGGTCTTTCAGGTCGGCGTATAGCGCAAAACAACTCGGTTAGTCCCCTCTACCTCTGGGAGAAGGTTAGGGTGAGGGCAGCGGTTCAGGCACTCGGCACAACATTATCCAGCGCCTTGTTCACCGCCAATTCCCCCAACATCACCACCTGCGCAATCCCCAGCAACGTATTGCGATTCGGCCCCTCCAGCATCCCGGCAAAATCACCCAGCATCACCGTGGCCGAGGCTAACGACTCGCACGCATTAGCCAGCAGGGATTCAGTATCAGATTGCGGATTAACCATAAACAGCGTGCTGGGGCTGTACGGCGTGGCCATGATTTTCTCAGGCGCAAGATAATGATCGAGCGCGCGCTCAGCTGCTGCGTGTAGCTTTTTCGAATTGAGTGATTCATAGGGTGACGCCGGGTCTGTGACCGGGGGATTGTGGGGAGTTTGTTAGTGCGGCAGACGTCGGCCGTCCAGGACTCGATTGACCATGAGTTCACTCAGCATGATTACCTGATGCAGCATCAACAGGGATCGGCGTTGTGAGTTGTCGACGACATCGCTAATTTCACGCGCCATGTCGTTGGCGGCGGCCAATGATTCGCAGGCTTCGACGAGTAATGTTTCTTCGTCCACGGCGGGGTCGATCAGGAAGATTTTGCTGGTTTTGCGGGAGGGGATTGAGAGTTTCAGTGAGTCGGGGTTGAGATAGAAATTGATGGCCCGCTCTTTCGCCTCTTTTATCTTTTGAGGTTCAAGCGATGGGTCGAACGGGATTGGATCGGTTTCCGGTGGGTTGGGCGTGACTTTGAACATAGATGGAACTCCACTCAGCAAAATGAAGAGCCATCACTCTCGCTACCAAACGAGGGTGGCGGCCAGGCGCGGGTTGGTAGACCGGTCTAAGCGGAGTAAAACCCCGGCGCTCCCGAAGGAGCCCCACGCATGGCCGCCATAAAAGCCGAGTCCCCAAAAAAGGGATTGCATCAGGCGTCAACACACGCTTAGAAACGGGCTACCAAACCCGATCACTGTTTTTCAGTGACAGAGCAACGATATAACCCGACCCATAGCAGCGTATGCCGGCGGATTCTGAGGTGCGCGTAGGTAACGGCGCAAGGCGTTGTAGCCTTTATGGCGTAACGGTTTGTGTAATTTAAACGCGCATGCGGATTTGTGTTTAAGCACCTCAACAGACCGCCAAATCCCAGACAAAAAAAACGCCCCGAACCAGTCGGGGCGTCAGTTTTGCGGCTTTGCGGTTAGCTTTCTATCCGATCCGCAGAGGCCGTTTGGTCAGGCGAAGCAGAATCAGTGGAACTGTTCTTCTTCAGTCGAACCGGTCAGTGCGGTTACCGAAGACGTGCCACCTTGAATCACGGTGGTCATGTCGTCGAAGTAGCCGGTGCCCACTTCCTGCTGGTGAGCCACGAAGGTGTAACCCTTGGCGGCGTCAGCGAATTCCTGCTCTTGCAGTTTCACGTAAGCAGTCATGTCGTTGCGGGCGTAGTC
>NZ_JBIVMX010000090.1:7766-15120 GCF_044753305.1 Pseudomonas sp. NPDC088429
ACATGTTGTGAATGCCGGCCAGGGTGATGAACTGGTGCTTGTAACCCATGGCGGACAGTTCGCGCTGGAACTTGGCGATGGTCGCGTCGTCCAGGTTCTTCTTCCAGTTGAAGGAAGGCGAGCAGTTGTACGACAGCAGTTGGTCCGGGTATTCCTTTTTGATCGCTTCGGCGAAGCGACGAGCCTCGTCCAGATCCGGCTTGGCAGTTTCGCACCAGATCAGGTCGGCGTATGGCGCGTAAGCCAGACCGCGAGCGATGGCTTGATCCAGACCGGCACGTACCTTGTAGAAACCTTCCTGAGTGCGCTCGCCAGTCACGAACGGCTGGTCGTACGGGTCGCAATCGGAGGTCAGCAGGTCAGCGGCGTTCGCGTCGGTACGGGCCAGAATGATGGTCGGGGTACCGGCAACGTCAGCAGCCAGACGTGCAGCGGTCAGCTTCTGTACGGCTTCCTGAGTTGGAACCAGTACTTTACCGCCCATGTGACCGCATTTTTTCACGGAAGCCAGTTGGTCTTCGAAGTGAACGCCGGCGGCGCCTGCTTCGATCATGCTTTTCATCAGCTCGTAAGCGTTCAGCACGCCACCGAAACCGGCTTCAGCGTCAGCCACGATCGGCGCGAAGTAGTCGATGTAGCCTTCGTCGCCCGGGCCTTTGCCGGCTTTCCACTGGATCTGGTCAGCACGACGGAACGAGTTGTTGATGCGCTTGACCACGGTTGGAACCGAATCCACCGGGTACAGCGACTGATCCGGGTACATCGATTCGGCGGAGTTGTTGTCCGCAGCAACCTGCCAGCCCGACAGGTAGATCGCCTGGATACCGGCTTTGACTTGTTGCACAGCCTGGCCGCCGGTCAGGGCGCCCATGCAGTTGACGAAATCTTTCTCAGGACGGAAGGACGGCTTGGCGCCCTGGGTTACCAGGTTCCACAGCTTCTCGGCGCCCAGTTTTGCAAAAGTGTGCTCAGGTTGAACCGAGCCACGCAGGCGGACGACGTCAGCAGCGGAGTAAGCGCGTGTCACGCCTTTCCAGCGCGGGTTTTCAGCCCAGTCTTTTTCGAGGGCTGCAATTTGCTGTTCGCGTGTCAGTGCCATGGAGATAAACCTCGTCGCGTCTTTTATGAAAAGTTGTTCTGCGGTGGAAAATTCCTGCGCTCGCTGACCAGAAGCTTAGGTGGTCAAGTCGGATTCGGCGGGGTAGGCGACGGGATGAACGATGGGCTCGAGGGGAAGTGAGCAGGTAGTGGCGGACTGCGGGCGCATTCGGGCGTCGTGGGCCTCTATACGATCTACAGTGTGGAGCCGGGTTACCTAATTACGCTTCCGTCCCTCGGGACAACTTCGTTCCAGTCGGCAACCTCGTCAAACACACCTTGTGGGCGGTACAGACACGAAGCGGTTCGCGGGGTAGGTGCGAACATCGCTTCGAAGGCCCTTGCCAGGGCCTCTGATTAGCGGGAGCGAGGCCATCATGCCTTTGCTTTTTTGCCTCGTCAAACGTTTTGTAGTGCTTTTTTTCAAGCACTACATCTTTCGTCTAATACGACTAATCAGTCAGTTTTCGGTGAGTTAGTCCAAGGTGTCGACTTTCACCCGCAAGGTCATGTCATCCCGGCCTTGAGTAGAGTAGCTGCGGGTCAGGCCCTGTTTGTCGGCCTGAGTCTGGCTGTTGACGCCGGCGAGGGTGATCCACTCACCGAGGCGGCCGGTGACGGTTGTGTCAGTGCTTTGCACGTTCACTACATCGGGACGTTCCTGGTTCATGCGGTCACGGTTGGTACTGATCGCCAGGTGAACGGTGTCGCCGGTGACGCTGGCGGTAACGTAGAACCCTTGAGTGACGTTGCGATACTGGGTCTGGCTGCTGTAATCGCCGTAGGAATTACTCTGGCTGCTGGTGATCGGCACGCTTTGGCCTACTTGAATCAGCGCCGGTGCGCCCTCGGTGGCCTGCACTTGCTGAATGCCACCGTTACGGCTGGTGGTGCTGCGGCTGATGATGCGGGTCTGGTTGGGCGGGGCGCCGTTGACTGAATAGCCTTCGTCGCCACGGCCATTGTTTTCGTTGGTGTCGACGGTGATCAGCAGGCGTTTGGGCGCGGTGTCGAGTTGTGACAGCAGATCCTTGAGTTCCTGAATCTTGCCCGGCTCAGCCTTGACGATGAGCTGGTTGCCGTAGGCGCTGACCTGGCCGTCCTGACCGATGAAGTCCTGCGCCACCGGCAACATATCGGCGCTGGTGTGGTACTTGAGGGGGACGATTTCTGTGGCTGCCATCACCGAAAAACTGCAACCGAGCAGCAGGGTGGTGAGCAGGGTGCGTAGGGACATGTCCGTTATCTCCGCTGAATAAATTTCTGTAGGAGCTGCCGAAGGCTGCGATCTTTGGATCTGGCACTTGCTCCTCAGCCCAAGATATCAAAACGACGCCGCGTTTATTGTGCTGAAGCTTAAAAGATCGCAGCCTTCGGCAGCTCCTACAGGTTTGCTGTTGTTGCAGTTTGTCGGCCTGGGGTGGGGCAAGTTGAGTCGTAGACAGCAAAACGCCCCGGCATCGTTGGATGCCGGGGCGTTTGCTTATTACTCTTGTGGCGAGGGGATTTATCCCCGATGGGGCGCGAAGCGGCCCCAAAATCTTGGGTCTGCTGCGCAGCCCATCGGGGATAAATCCCCTCGCCACAAGGTTTCATTCAGCTAACGGTTAGGCCGAATGGCGAACCATGTCGACGTGCGGAATCCCGGCTTCGAGGAATTCCTCGCTGACCAGGCTGAAGCCCAGGCGCTCATAGAACGCCGTGGCTTGCACTTGTGCGCTGAGCATTTGCTCTTTCAAGCCGCGTGCTTCCGCTTCGGCGATGACCGCTTGCATCAGCGCATCACCGACCTTCATCCCGCGCCAGTCTTTCAGCACCGACACGCGGCCGATGTGGCCGTCAGGCAACAGGCGCGCAGTGCCGATCGGGAAGTCGCCTTCAAACGCCAGGAAATGCACGGCGCTGGCGTCGTCCGCGTCCCATTCCAACTCAGGTGGCACCGATTGCTCGGCGATGAACACCGTTTCACGAATGCGCCGGATCTCGGCGATGTCCTTCTGCCAGTCTGCGACACGAACGCGAATCTTATTCATCAGCGAACCCCAAGCTGCCTTGCTTGACCAGTTCGCAGAGCAGGCCGGCACCGTCTTCGTCGTTCAGCCACTCGCCGAGGTTGTCGGCGTGCAGGGCGTCGGCGGCGCAGATCAGTTTCAGCAGCTCGCGCAGTTTGCCCGGCAGGTAACGGCTCTGGCCGCTGGCGAACAGCAGCAGGTCGTCATCGACTTCCGACCACGCCAGACGCGCGCTCGGATTGCGGATCAGCACGGCGCCGTCTTGCAGAGCGTTAAGGAATTCTTCTTCCTCGACGTCGTCAGGGCCGCTGACCAGTTCCGGGTAGCGCGGCTCGGTCATGTACTGGCCGAACCAGGTCAGCAGCAGACGCTCGTCGCTCATGTGTTCAGCGAGCAGGGCTTTGAGGCGATCCAGCGCATCGTGTTGAATCTGATGCGGGTCAGCGGCCGGCTGCGCGTCGGCGTCGGTGTAGCGCTCTTCGTCAGTCAGGAACTGGCTGAGGAAGTCGGTGAAGTGGGTCAGCACTTCAGAGGCGCTCGGCGCGCGGAAACCGACCGAGTAAGTCATGCAGTTGTCGACCGCGACACCGCAGTGAGCCAGACGTGGCGGCAGGTAGAGCATGTCGCCCGGTTCCAGCGTCCACTCTTCGGTCTCGTGGAATTCAGCGAGGATGCGCAGATCTGCGTGTTGCAGCAGCGGGCTCTCGGAATCGCACATCTGGCCGATTTTCCAGTTGCGCTTGCCGTGACCTTGCAGCAGGAACACGTCGTAGTTGTCGAAGTGCGGGCCGACGCTGCCACCCGGGGCGGCGAAGCTGATCATCACGTCGTCGACGCGCCAGCTCGGCAGGAAGCGGAAGTTTTCCAGCAGCTCGCTGACTTCCGGCACGAACTGATCGACGGCCTGAACCAGCAGCGTCCACTCTTTTTGAGGCAATTTGCTGAATTCGTCTTCAGCGAACGGGCCGCGACGCAATTCCCATGGGCGCTCGCCGTGCTCGATCACCAGACGCGATTCGACTTCTTCTTCCAGGGCCAGACCCGCCAGCTCGTCGGCGTCGATCGGGCTTTCGAAGTCAGGGATTGCCTGGCGGATCAGCAGCGGTTTTTTCTGCCAGTAGTCGCGCAGGAATTCGCGTGCGGTGATGCCACCCAGAAGTTGCAGAGGAATATCAGGATTCATGTGTAACCTATTGAAAAAAAGCACTTTTCAGACGGGAATAAAAACGCCCGGCGCGGCCGGGCGTCTCAAACGGGGCAAACGGTCGATCAGATGCGTTTGGCTTGCGCTACAGCGTTGCCGATGTAGTTGGCCGGGGTCAGTTGCTTGAGCTCGGCTTTCGCTTCGGCTGGCATGTCCAGACCATCGATGAAAGTCTGCAGCGCTTCAGGGCTGATGCCCTTGCCGCGGGTCAGTTCTTTCAGCTTCTCGTACGGGTTTTCGATGTTGTAGCGGCGCATCACGGTCTGGATCGGCTCAGCCAACACTTCCCAGCAAGCGTCGAGGTCAGCGGCAATCTTCTGAGCGTTCAGCTCGAGTTTGCTGATGCCTTTGAGGCTGGCTTCATACGCGATCACGCTGTGGGCGAAGCCGACCCCGAGGTTACGCAGTACGGTGGAGTCGGTCAGGTCGCGCTGCCAGCGGGAGATCGGCAGTTTGCTCGCCAGGTGCTGGAACAGTGCGTTGGCGATACCCAGGTTGCCTTCGGAGTTTTCGAAGTCGATCGGGTTGACCTTGTGCGGCATGGTCGACGAACCGATTTCGCCAGCGATGGTGCGCTGCTTGAAGTAACCCAGGGAGATGTAGCCCCAGATGTCACGGTCGAAGTCGATCAGGATGGTGTTGAAACGTGCGATCACGTCAAACAGCTCGGCGATGTAGTCGTGCGGTTCGATCTGCGTGGTGTACGGGTTGAAACCCAGACCCAGCTCGTCTTCGATGAAGGCGCGGGCATTGGCTTCCCAGTCGATCTGCGGGTAGGCCGACAGGTGCGCGTTGTAGTTGCCGACAGCGCCGTTGATCTTGCCCAGCAGCGGCACGGCAGCGACCTGAGCAATCTGACGCTCGAGACGGTAAACCACGTTCGCCAGCTCTTTACCCAGAGTGGTCGGCGAGGCCGGTTGACCGTGGGTGCGCGACAGCATTGGCACGTCAGCGAAACGGATGGCCAGTTCGCGGATGGCTTCGGCGGTCTGGCGCATGAGCGGCAGCATCACGTCGTCACGGCCTTCGCGCAGCATCAGGGCGTGGGACAGGTTGTTGATGTCTTCGCTGGTGCAGGCAAAGTGGATGAACTCGCTGACATTGGCCAGCTCCGGCAGCTTGGCCGCCTGCTCTTTGAGCAGGTATTCGATCGCTTTGACGTCGTGGTTGGTGGTGCGCTCGATCTCTTTGACGCGCTCGGCGTGCTCCAGCGAGAAGTTTTCAGCCAGTTCATTGAGAACGGCGTTGGCCTCGGCGGAGAAGGCTGGCACTTCTGGGATACCAGCGTGGGCGGCCAGGCGCTGGAGCCAGCGCACTTCAACCAGAACTCGGGCACGGATCAAACCGTACTCGCTGAAAATCGGGCGCAGGGCCTGGGTTTTGCCGGCGTAGCGGCCGTCAACAGGGGAAACCGCAGTGAGCGAAGAAAGCTGCATGGGGTGTTCTCGGACAGTCGGGCAACGAAATGGGGCGCGTATCATACATGAAAAAATCCGCCGGTCCGTTGCCAACTGACCGGCGTATTACGCGTTACAGACTACAAAGTGTTTATCGCGTAGCGTTTACTCGCTGCGCATCAATGGATACAGCTCTTTGAGCAGCTTGCGCCGGCTGATCACCAACTGCCAGCGATGGCCGCCGAGCTGTCGCCACAGGCGTGCCGAACGGATGCCGGCGAGCAGCAGGGCGCGAATCTTCGAGGCGTTGCTCGGTTGTTGCAGGTTGCGCATGTCGCCGTGTACCTGAATCCGTTGGCGCAGGGTGCTCAGGGTGTCCTGATACAGCGCACCGCACGCCGCAATCACGTTTTCATGGGCCGGGCCGAAATGTTCGACCTGCGACTGAATCTGCGGCAGACGTTTGCCGATCACATCGAGCATGTCGCCGCGTTTCGCCAGTTGGCGTTCCAGACCGAGCATCGACAGCGCATAACGCAATGGCTCGCGCTGCAAAGTGCTCGGGTCGCGTTCGAGGGCGCCGATCAGCGCCCGATAGCCTTCGCGCAGATTGAGGTCATCGCCGCCGTACACGTCCAGCGTGTCTTTCGGGTCGCGCACCAGCAGGCTGCCGAGCATGCACGTCAGGCCGGCTTCGCTGGTCTGGCCGCTTTTGGCGATCCGGTCGACCAGCACGGCGGCGAGAAACACGCCGCCCAGCGCCGTCAGTTGCTCCTGAGTCGGGCTCATGCCTGGCCGCTCCACGGCTCGGCCACTTCGATCACGCCGCCGCCGAGGCAGATTTCACCGTCATAGAACACCACGGACTGGCCCGGCGTCACCGCGCGTTGCGGCTCGTCGAACACGGCGCGGTAGCCATTGGCGGTTTTTTCCAGGGTGCACGCCTGGTCGTTCTGGCGATAGCGCACTTTGGCGGTCAGGCGCAGCGGCTGGCTCAGGTCGATCGGGTTGACCCAATAGATTTCCGACGCGAGCAGGGCGCCGGAGAACAGCCACGGGTGGTTGTTGCCCTGGCCGACGATCAGCTCGTTGCTGTCGAGATCCTTGCGCAGCACGTACCACGGCTCGTCGCCGGCGTCTTTCAACCCGCCGATGCCGAGGCCCTGACGCTGACCGATGGTGTGATACATCAAACCGTGGTGACGGCCGATGACTTCGCCTTCGGTGGTTTTGATCTCACCCGGTTGTGCCGGCAGGTATTGCTTGAGGAAGTCGCTGAAGCGACGCTCGCCGATGAAGCAGATCCCGGTGGAATCCTTCTTCTAGGCGGTCGCCAGCTCGTATTTCTCGGCAATTGCACGGACTTCCGGCTTTTCCAGTTCGCCGACCGGGAACAGGGTCTTGGCGATCTGTTCGCCGCCAACGGCGTGCAGGAAGTAGCTCTGATCCTTGTTCGGATCGAGGCCTTTGAGCAGTTCGGTGCGGCCATCGATGTCGCGGCGGCGCACGTAGTGGCCGGTGGCAATCAGGTCGGCGCCGAGCATCATGGCGTAATCGAGGAACGCCTTGAACTTGATCTCGCGGTTACACAGGATGTCCGGGTTCGGCGTACGCCCGTCCTTGTATTCGGCCAGGAAGTGCTC